>JALYUR010000114.1 GCA_030853635.1 Vulcanimicrobiota bacterium
CCGTAGACGTACAGGGCCGCGGCAGCAGTGTAAACGTCGCTCGAACTACCGGCAGCAGGACCGGAACCAAGGTCGCCAAGCGCGAGGTTGTGAGACGGCTGGCTGCCCGCGAATTGCATCGTCCAAGCCTGTGGTCCCAGACCGCTTGCTGGCTGCGCGACGATTATGTAGTTGCGCTTAGGTACTATCGTGTAAGTCGGGTTCGGCACGGCGGGAGTGGCCGTCGAAGTACCGGAGACGCTGAAAACGCCGCTGGCGCTAGCTACGGCTGTGCCTGCCTGCTTGCTGCATCCACAGGAGAAAACGATCTGCGCATTGGCTGCCGGCCCGTAAGTATATACGGGATACGAGCCGCCCGTTGCGACTTGCATCGTCGAGCCCAAACCGGTTGTCGGCATGGGGGTCGGCGAACTGCCACCGCCGTGAGGCGGCCCAACCGCCGAGCCGCCGCCACCGCCACAGCCCGCTGCGATTAGCGCAGCCAACAATGAGCCAGCCGCCGCCCCGGCTAAGGTTCGCTTAATCTTCATGCGCTTGATGTTCATACTCCCTTTAACGGTTACATCGGCCGTCGTGGCAGCGGCCTTAGAGCCCGGGCGACAAGACCTAAAGCTCACAGAGAAGAAAGGCTTGCCTCATCACGGCTAAGCTAACCACGTGTCTTACGCCGCGCAGCCGTTGACTTATTTTGTTGTAGTTCGCGAGCGAGGCACCGCCTGGGATTGGTCCGTTCCGATGCGCCGCCAGGCGCAATGGGATGCGCACGCTGCGTTCATGGATGCCCTTGCCGACGAAGGATTCGTCCTCGCGGGCGGCCCACTCGGTGGCGAGGACGATGCCGCGCGCGTATTGCACGTCGTCAATGCGCCGGGAGATCACGCCGTCCAAGTTAGATTAGCCGAGGACCCCTGGACGCGGATGGGCTTGCTGAAAACCGTAAGCATCGAGCCCTGGACCGTACTGGTGGGAGGGTTCGCCCACGCTTATAAGGACGAGCCGCGATGTGGCTGAACCGCCAGTGATCACCGCGTCGGGACCCCATGTGTGATCGTCGCCGTTTTGCAGTGGGCCTTCTAAACGGACGAACAGGACGTCGCCGGACGGTAGAGAACACGCGCAAACCCTTAGGGCATAAGGGTTTTGGCAAATGCGGGCGATTAGCTCAGGTGGTTAGAGCGCATCCCTGATAAGGATGAGGTCCGAGGTTCGAGTCCTCGATCGCCCATGCTGGCGCGACGCAAAACGCTGGTCAAGCGCGGCCGTCATTTTCGAAACTCAACTCTCTTTCGAGTCCATCACGCTCGCCCATCTCAACGCGGGCGTGAAGCAGAGCGATCGTGCAGCGAGAACAAAGGCCATCCTTACCGAAAGCGCCGCTACATAAGGGCTTGGCGCACTCTCTGCAAAGCCCGCCCGCGATTCTGCCGCAGCTGCACAACATGACTCGTGCGGGATTCGCGGCCGCACGAGTGCAGCCTGCGCGACCTCTAGAAGAAGCCGGCCGAGAGCCGCTGCGCGGGCCGCAGCGCATCGGCGCGAGCCCGCTGACGGGTTGATCTGACCGCTGTTACTGGCCCTTGATGAGTCCGATCCATTCTTTGGTGATCTTGTCGTCTAGCTTGCGGTCGGTCATGTTTAGATCGTCCAGCAATCCACGCTCCCGCATCCGTTCAGAGCGCTCCTGGACCGCTTCGTTAAACCGCTCACTTCGATCGTCTAGAATCTCTTGATGTTGCATCTGGCGCGCCTGCAACAGAAGCTGATGCGCTTCGTCCATCTGGAGCATTGTCTGTTGGGCGGCGTCCATGGCATGCTGGGATAGGAGCTGTGCCGCGGTCGCAGCGATGGGGAGCCAGGCCATGGTTTCCTCCTGTGCCGAAAGGCGTCATCGTTCGGCATGCGTTTCACGCTCCAAGGCGATGCGTCTAGACCCTCTAGCCAGCCTATGGTATACTCGGTTTTGTCCCACACCAAAAGCCGGGAACGCGCCACGGCGGCGTTGTATAACAGCATGGGCGGTTGGACGCTGCGAAAGGCAAGACGTGAAAGATAAGATTCATCCCAAATGGTACGAGGCGACCGTGGTGTGCGCGTGCGGGAACACGTTCAAAACAGGTTCCACCGTGCAGAAGCTCCACGTCGAGATATGCTCGGCTTGTCATCCGTTTTTCACGGGTAAGCAGAAGTTCGTCGACACCGAGGGGCGCGTCGAGAAGTTCATGACCAAATACGGTACCATCACGAGCAAGCGATCCAAGAAGGTCAAGGCTGATTCCGAGAAAGCCAAAGCAGCGGAGCCCGCAACCGCGCAAGCCGCGGCCGAACCGGCGATCAGCTAGAGCGGCGCGGACCCTCGCCCGCGATTTGACATGCAAGAAGGTTCATCGTTAGACGCGCGCTCGCGCGCAGTGGAAGTCCGGTTTGAGGAGATAGAGCGCCAGCTAGCCGAGGTGCGCGAGTCTTACGACGGCGCGCAAATGACGCGCTTGGCCAAGGAGCGCTCCGGCCTCGAACCCATCGTCGAAGCATACCGTGAGCGCCAACGCCTTCGTGCAGAACTTGCCGAAGCTGAGGCTATGACTCACGAGGGCGACTCCGACTTGGTCGAAATGGCGCGCGCCGAAGTGCAACGGTTGCGCGCGCAGCTCGACGGCAGCGCCGAGCGGCTTCGTTCGCTGCTCATCCCCAAAGACCCCAATGACGACAAGGATATCTTCATCGAAATCCGCGGCGGAGCCGGCGGTGATGAGGCCAACATCTTCGCGGGCGACCTATTGCGCATGTACGTGAAATTTGCAGAGACCCATCACCTCAAATCAGAAATTATCAGCGTCTCGGAGTCGCCGGCTGGAGGCTACCGCGAAGCCGTCCTCGGCATCAAAGGTCGCGGCTCTTACCGGCTGTTCAAACACGAAAGCGGAGTGCACCGCGTTCAGCGGGTGCCGGCAACCGAAGCCAATGGGCGCATTCACACGTCTACGGCGACGGTCGCGGTCATGCCCGAGGTCGACGCTGTGGAAGTCGACATCAACCCGAGCGATCTTCAAGTGGACACCTATCGGGCTCAGGGTGCCGGCGGCCAGCATGTCAACAAGACCGAATCGGCGATTCGTATCACACACAGGCCCACCGGCATAGTGGTCGCATGTCAGGAGGAGCGCTCGCAGCTGCAAAACCGCGAACGTGCGATGGCGCTTTTGCGGGCGAATCTCTACCAGGCCAAGGTTCACGAACAGGAACAAGCGATCGCGAGCGCGCGCAAAGCTCAAGTGGGGACCGGCGACCGGAGCGAAAAGATCCGGACCTATAATTTTCCGCAGGATAGGCTTACCGACCACCGCATCGGATTCTCGACCGGAAACCTTAAGGGCATCATAGACGGCGACCTCGATGGCGTTGTGGAATCGCTGCTGGCGGCCGAAGAGCGCAAGCGGCTCACCAGCGATGCGATTGTCTGACCAAACGATCGCCGATGCGGTTGAAGCAGGTCGCCGGCGGCTAAGCGGTCGCTCCGACACTCCGTGGCTGGATGCGCGCCTGCTCACCAGTCACGTCACGGGTCTCGATGCCTCAGCCGTCATCGCCTACGGCGATAACCTATTGGTCCCGGGTCTGCAGCGCCGCCTCGATGCGCTCTTCGAACGTCGCGCCCGAGGCGAACCCGTGGCTTATCTGGTCGGTCACAAAGAGTTCTACGGGCTGCGACTTAGCGTCGACAGCAGCGTGTTGGTGCCGCGCGCCGAGACCGAGACGTTGGTGACGGCCGTGATCGAAGATTGGCGAGGAACATCGCCGCGCATACTGGACATGGGCACCGGCAGCGGGGCCATCGCTTGCGCGCTCGCGCATGCGCTTGGAGGGGCCGCCGTGCTGGCGACGGACGTCAACGCCCAAGCGTTGGCTGTCGCAAAGAAAAACGTGAAGTGCTTACACTTGGAAGGTCGCGTGGAACTCGCTATCGGCGATTTGTTCGCCGCAGTGCCCGACGAGCTTCGCTTCGACGTCATAGTAGCAAACCTGCCGTACGTGGGCGAGGCTGACCGCGGAGCTCTAGCCGACGATGTGCGCTTGCACGAACCGGCGATCGCGCTCTTAGCAGGTGCCGATGGGCTAGCCGTGTATCGCCGTATGCTGACGGATGCGCCGCGTTACGTAACCGATCGCGGGTCGATCTACTGCGAGTGCTCGGCGTTCAACGGGCGGCAGCTGGCCGCGCTTGGGCAGCGAGCATTTCCGCAAGCACGCATTTGCGTGCTCAAAGACAACGCTGGGCTCGAGCGAGTCGTGGCCGTGCGATCGAGGCCGCCCCGCAGAGCGGTTGGACGGCGACGAGTTTGAGGAAACCAAGTGCTGATCGGATCGCCGGCCGCGCGGACGAATACTTCCAAGAGTTGCAGGCGCGTCTTTGCGCCCAACTTTCAAACCTCGACGGCGCAGCTGCGTTCCGGCGCGATCTGTGGCAGCGCCCTGGCGGCGGCGGCGGAATCTCGGCCGTCCTGGCTGACGGGGCGCTGTTTGAAAAGGCCGGCGTCAACACATCTGGCGTGTGGGGCGAGTTCAGCGACGAGCTGATCAAGCGTTTGGGAGGCCAAGAGCGCGCTTTCTCGGCCTTCGGCATCTCGCTCGTGCTGCACCCGACAAGCCCCATGGTTCCCACCGTGCACGCCAACCTTCGCTTCTTGACGCGCGGCGACGACGCGTGGTTCGGTGGGGGCGCCGACCTGACGCCTTGCTATCCTTACGCCGAGGATGCCGTGCACTTCCACCGCACTTGGAAAGAAGTGTGCGATCGGCATGACGCCGGCTACTATCCGCGATTCAAACGCTGGTGCGACGAGTATTTTTACATAGCACACCGCGCGGAGACGCGCGGAATCGGCGGCATCTTCTTCGATGACTTAGACGGCGACCTCGAATCGGCATTCGCGTTTGTTCGAGATTGCGGCGATGCGTTTGTCAACGCCTATGTGCCGCTCGTGCGAAGGCGCAGAAGCGAGCCGTACGGGGCGGCGGAACGAACCTTTCAGTTGTATCGCCGGGGCCGCTACGTCGAATTCAACCTGTTGTACGATCGTGGTACGTCGTTCGGCCTGGCCACCCATGGCCGCACCGAGTCGATACTGATGTCGCTGCCGCCGCTAGCACGCTGGGAGTACTGCTTCGAACCGCAAGCCGGCAGTCGCGAAGCCGAGGCGATGGAGTTTTTCCGACCAAGAGATTGGGTCTAAAAGCCGACCAGCGCAACGCCGGCGATGGATTGCGCAAGTTCACATGCACAGCAGCCTTGGCAGTCCTGGCAGCTTGCGCTGCGCCGCAAATGGCGCAGCAGCCGTTAGTCCGGTCATCGCCGGCCGCCCTGAACGAGAAAATCGATGCGTTGGGTCAAGCGTGGCTCGAGACGCATAGAGCCCCAGGCTTTTCGGTGGCGGTCGTTCGCGAGGGCAGGTTGGTTTACGCTCGCGGCTTCGGTTATTCTGATCTCAGCGCTAAGCTGCCCGCCCATGCGCGCACCGTGTACGCCATCGGCTCGATCACGAAGACCTTCACAGCGGCGGCGGTCCTCAAACTCGCGCAGGAACACGAACTTTCGCTCGACGATCGGATGGCTGCGTACCTTCCGCACTTTGCTCATGCGCATGAGATCACGCTGCGGCAGCTGCTCAACCACACGTCAGGATTGCCCGACTTCCCAACGGCTGTCCAGGCCTGGCGCCTCAACCGTGACACCGGTGGTCGGGTGCGCACCGACGACATCATCCGCATGCTCGATGGCCCGGCGCTGGACTTCGTTCCCGGAACGCAGTGGGAGTACAGCAACTCGAACTACGTAGTGCTAGCGGCCGTCATCGCCAAGGTGAGCCACTCTTCGTATGGGGCGTTCTTGGGTCGCACGATCTTCGAGCCGTTGCGCTTGACGGACACAAGTTATGGCGAACCGGCGCGGCGTGCGGCGAACATGGCAGTCGCTTATCGTTCCATCCTCGGGCTAAACGTGCGCCAGCGCAAGGTGAGCTTGGACACCTATTCGGGCGCGGGCGGCATAACGTCGACCGCGCCCGACCTGGCGCGCTTCGATTACGCGCTCATGGCGGGGAATATCGTAAGCAAAAAGTCGTTTCATATCATGTACGCTCCCGCCCGGCTTGCCGACGGCCACGCCACGCATTACGGCATGGGCCTGGCTCCCGACGAACTGTACGGCGACTTGATGCTTTGGCACAATGGACTCGCGCCCGGTGCGGGCGGCTATTGCTTGAATGTGTTGTTCCCCGCGAAACGTTTGGCGATCGCCGTCTTGAGCAACGGCTACGATTTTCAGTCAACCGGTCTCGTGAAGAAGCTCTACGCATTGTACTACCCATGACCCCGGCCGCCGTCCCTCAAAAGGGTCGCGCCGAGCGAAAAAAGAATCGCTAAGTACATGGCCTACGCCTTTTCGACGGCGCGCAACACGTGGAATTCATGTCCGGGCATGTGAGCAACTACATTTTCTTCACCGGCGGAGTCGTTTCGTCGCTCGGAAAGGGCATAGCCGCGGCGTCGCTGGGCCGCCTCCTCAAAAGCCGCGGCATTTCGGTCAGCATACAAAAACTCGATCCCTACATCAACATGGATGCGGGGACGATGAACCCGTACCAGCACGGCGAGGTATTCGTCACCGAGGACGGAGCGGAGACCGACCTAGACCTCGGCCACTACGAGCGCTTCATCGACGAGAATCTCACTCGTCTGCACAATGTCACGACCGGTCAGATATACGGCGCGGTGCTGGATAAAGAGCGGCGCGGCGATTATCTCGGCGGCACGATTCAGGTGATTCCGCACATCACGAACGAGATCAAAGGCCGCATCCGCCGAGTAGCCGATGAGAGCGGCGCCAAGGTTTGCATCGTCGAGGTGGGAGGCACGGTCGGCGACATCGAGTCGCTGCCGTTCTTGGAAGCTATTCGTCAGTTCAAGCACGATGTCGGCGATGCGCACGTCATGTACGTTCATTTGACGCTCGTGCCGCATCTGGGTGCGGCCGACGAGCTCAAGACCAAGCCTACCCAGCACTCCGTCCGGGAGTTGCGCGCTATCGGCATTTCGCCCGACGCCATCTTGTGCCGCACCCAGTATCCGCTCACGCCGGACATCAAAGACAAAATCGCCTTGTTCTGCGATGTCGAGCCGTCGGCGGTAGTGCAAAGCCGCGACGCCCAGAGCATCTATCAGGTGCCGCTCAACCTTGAGGCGGAGGGTCTGGCCGAACAGGTATGTCGCAAATTCGGATTCGGGGACCGGCCGCTCGACCTGGAGGATTGGCGTGCTATGGTGCGCAGCATTCAGCGCCCGAAGGACACCATAAGCGTCGCCCTGGTGGGCAAATACGTGGAATTAAAAGACGCGTACATCTCCATCACCGAAGCGCTTTATCATGCGGGCGTAGCGCGCCATAGCGCCGTGGATATCGTGCGCATAGATTCCGAGGCGCTGGAAGATCACGGAGCGGACATGCTCAGCGGCGTGAGCGGGATCCTCGTCGCGCCGGGGTTCGGCGGCCGCGGAATCAAGGGCAAATTGCTCGCGATTCGCTACGCGCGCGAACGCGACGTTCCTTTTCTCGGCATCTGCTACGGCATGCAGCTGGCATGCGTCGAGTTCGCCCGCAGCGTCTGTGGATTGGACATGGCCCATACTCGTGAAGTCGAGCCCGAGACGCCGCACCCCGTGATCGACCTGATGGAGAATCAGCGCAACCTGACGGCGCTCGGCGGTACGATGAGGTTGGGCGCCTACCCCTGTGCTTTGAAGGCTGGCAGCGCCGCGGCTCGCGTCTACGGCTCGCTCGACATTTCCGAGCGCCACCGCCATCGTTTCGAGTTCAACAACAAATACCGCGAGATCTTCGAGCGCAACGGAATCGTCTTCTCCGGGATCTACCCCGCCGCCAATCTAGTGGAGATGATCGAATTGCCGGCGCACCGCTGGTTCGTCGCCACGCAGGCGCATCCGGAGTTTAAGTCTCGGCCCACTCGGCCGGCGCCGCTGTATTCGGGGTTCATCCAAGCCTGCGTTGACTACGCCAAAGAGAACAAGGCAGCGCTGCCCTTGGAAACGTTGCAAGACCGCATCGGGGCGTAGGCTGCGCCGAGTGCGCAGCGCCGCCATCACGTTCGTCGTGCTCACGAGGAATGAGGCACCGCGCATCGGCTCGTGCCTTGGTTCCGTTCCGCCGGATGCACCGGTCGTGCTCTACGACGCGCAGTCAACCGACGAAACGCGAACCATCGCGCGCCGGCGGGGCGCGGATGTGGTCGTCGCGCCGTGGCGCGGGTTCGTCGAGTCGCGCCGTGCAGCGGCCGCGCTGGTCCGCACGCCCTGGACGTTCATGTTGGACGCCGACGAACGGCTCACGCCCGAACTCGCAGCCGAGATAGCAGCGTTGGAGCCGCCGCCAGCGGTCGAGTCTTACTCGGTCCCTCGGCGCAACGTGTTCTGCGGTCGCTGGGTGCGCTGCGCCGGCTGGTGGCCCGATCGCTTGGTCAGGCTGTTCCGAACTGGCCAAGCATCGCTGAGCGCTTCGCCTGGCCAGCTGCATGAGAAGTGGTCGACGCCAGGCGACTGCATCGATCTGCTTTCGCCGATCGAGCACCAGTCGTACCGGTCGCTCAAAGAATATGCCCAGCGGTTTGGCCGCTATACGAGCGCTGAGGCAAGGGCGATGCAGCCTTCGGTAGCCAAGGCGGCGTTGGCCTGGGCATTGAGCCCAGCTCGTGCGCTGTGGCTGCTCGGGCCGCGTGCCGGCCTGAGAGACGGCTGGCGAGGCGCATTTATCGCTGCCGCCAGCGCTGCGTACCCTGCCGTCGCTGCCACCAAAGCCCTGTCCACCCGCCGCCCGCCGAGCCGCGGTGGCTAAAGACCGCGTCGTGCTGGACGCGCGATTGACGCGCCAGATGTCCGCGGGCATGCAGACCTACGTCCGAGAGCTCGCGGCCCGGCTGCCGCGCGTCGCGCCGGACATAGAGTTCGTCGCCATCACCAACGCCGACTTGCAGACCGATGCGCACATCGTACGGATCGCGCAGGCGGCGGCGCGCAACGTATCAGTCGCCGAACAAGTCTTACTGCCGCTGCTGATCCGGCGATGCGCGAGCGGCCGCGGCCGGCGTATAGCACATTACATGAGCGTGTACGCGCCGCGCTGGTCCTTTATCCCATACGTATACACGGTGCACGACTTGATACACCGTCGGTTCCCCGAGTACTTCTCTTGGAAGATACCGCCGTTCTATTCGTTGGTCGCCGCGCCGGTTGCCCAACGGGCTGTCTGCGTTCTGACCGATGCGCAGGCGACGTTGCCGGACTTGCGCCGGTACTTGGGCCTGAGACGGCAGCGGGTTAGGGTCGTGCCGCTGGGCGTTTCGGCGACCTATGCATTGGATGATAACGAGCGGGAACGCCGGGCGGAGCGAGCGCGCGCTGCGCACGACCTCCGCCGGCCGTATTTTTTGTATGCGGGCAATCACCGGCGTCACAAGAACCTCCGCACGCTGTTAAAAGCCTGGGCTGCCGTCAGGGTCCCGTGTGACCTAGTGCTGACCGAAGGCGCACAAGGCAGCCACTACCAGGCCGCCTACAGCAGCCGGTACGGCGGCAGGGTGATCCAGGTCGGCCATCTGTCCGAACAACGCCTGGTGGACGTTTATGCCGGGGCGAGTGCAGTCGTCCAGCCGTCGTTGTACGAGGGATTCGGCTTGTCGGTTTTGGAGGCGATGGCCGCGGGCAGCCCGGTGTTGTTCGCGCATACGCCGGCGCTTGCCGAAGTCGCCGGAAATGCCGCGGCTTCATTCGAACCGCTGGACTACACCGGCTTGGCCGCATACATGACCCAAATCCTCGGCGATGAGCCGTTGCGAGCGCGGCTGCAAGCCGCCGGGAGAGCGCGTGCTGCCGCTTTCACATGGGATGCAACAGCCGAGCAAACGGCCGTCGCATACCGCAGTGCGCTGAGCGTTTGTCGGCCATACAGGGGCCGTGTCGGCCGGCCTGCGAACCAAACGACGTGATACGCGCGCGCATCCGCCTACCCGTCTGCTTGGCAGCGCTCGGCGCTTGTCTGATTTTGCTGGGCGCTTCGCCCAAAGTGACGATCGACGGCGTTGCCTTGAGCGTCGGATCGACGCAGAACGTTCGCGGAAACACTTACGTCTCGCTGCGGTCGGTGGGTCGCGCGCTCGGCGCCGACGTCAGCTACGACGCCAAACAGCGGCGGGCGACGGTTACGACGGTGTTGCGGCAACTCGTGCTTCAGATCGGAAATCCGCTCGCCGAAGTAAATGGAAATCGCCAAAATCTCGGCTTGCCGGCGTTGCTGGTGCACGGTGAGGTCGTACTCCCGCTGCGCGCGGTGACGGCTGCGTTCGGCGGCACCGCGCGTTACGACGGCCGCACTAAAGAGATTGCGATCGTGACGGATTCCTCGGCTGATGCGGCTCCTTCAAACGCGCACGCGTTGGCGCAGATGCGCACGAACACGCTGCAAGGCACCGTCGCTAGCGTTGCGGCCGACCAGTCGCCGCCGCTCGTGCAGATCACCGCGGATGGAGTTCCTTACAACGTGTCCATCCCAGAGCAGACGCGCATCAGTTTTCGAGACACTCATGGTGGTCTTACCCAAGAGGGCCATTTGGCGCAAGTGCGGCCCGGGGATACGCTGATCGTGACCCTTAACAGCGCCGGCAGCCTGGTTTCCGCAGCCGATATCTATTCGGGGTACAACGGCACAATCGCGAGCGTGTCGGGCACCAACATGGTCTTGAACACCGGCCGAGTCGTCATCGGCGATGCCCGTGCGACGAGCGTTACGCTCAATGCCAGGAGCGCCTCCTTCGACCAGCTCAAAAGCGGCGACGTCGTGACCGTCCGGGCAGATCCGCGCAGCGGGAAGGTCCGCGATATAGTCGCCCTCACGCCGGGTACGATCGCGACGTCAGCGACAACCAACCCGCCGCCCGGGTCGCGCAGCGGAGAGTCGTTGCGCATCCAAACCGTCGACGACAACGACGTGCGGGCGCTGCGGGAAGGCCAAACGCTGCGCGTGTCCGCGGTCGGAACGACAGGCGCTCGCGGCTGGTTCGATTTGGGCGACTTCATCGTAGGCAACGCAATGCGCGAGGTCACTCCCGGGCGATACGAGGGCGAGTACGTAGCCGCGGCAGGCACCAACATCGTCGGTACGCCGATCATCGTGCGGCTCGACAAAGCCGATTTGACCGCGCAAGCGCAAGCGACCGAACCGCTAACGATAATCACAACGCCGCCGGCGATCAAAGATACCGCGCCGGATTCGGAGATGCGCGTCAACAATTCTCGTCCGAACATCTACGCGACGTTCTCTACCGCCGGAGACACGGGCATGGACACGGCGACTTTGCACATGGATATAAACGGTCGCGACGTCACCGCTCAAGCGACGCGCACCGGCGAGTTCATCGCATATTACCCTCTATCCGATCTGCCAGCGGGCAGGACCACTGTAAGCGTGCGCGGCAGCGACACGGCCGGCAACCCGGTCTCTTATCGCTGGTCTTTCGTCATCGTGGACAGATGATGGCTTGTAATCGAGGAGAGATCATGCGGGGCAAATCGCGCTGAGCGGCGGCTGCGTGTTCTGCGACATCGTCGCCCGCAAGATACCGACGGATTTCGTCTACGAGGACGATGCGATCGTGGCTTTTGCAGACCTGCGACCGATAGCTCCCAAGCACATCCTCATCATCCCAAAGGAGCACAGTGACACCTTAGTCCATGCGGCCGATTCGCCGGGCTCGGAGAGGATGTTGGGCCGGTTGCTTAGGGCGGCTGCCGATCTGGGCAAGTCTTGGACTGAGTCGGACGGCTACCGCGTCGTGATCAACAACGGTCCGGCCGCAGGACAGACGGTCTACCATTTGCACCTACATCTCTTGGCCGGGCGCCACTTTGCCTGGCCACCAGGTTAGACCGCGCTACGGGACAAATCCCGGGCGAACCGGAGCAAGGGCGGCTTGATACCGCAGCGAATCCCAAGCCAAAAGCCGACGCTGCAGTCGGCGCCGATGCACATTACGTGAGGATGCGGGCGGACGGCCCGCGTCTTGTTCATAAAGCGGGGAGGGGGTGTGCGCTCGCATGGAGACCAGAGTCGGTCCGAATGAGTCGATCGAAAGCGCTTTGAAGCGCTTCAAGAAGCTGTGCCAGAAGTCGGGCGTGTTAGCCGAGGCCCGCCGCCACGAGCACTACGAGAAGCCTAGCGTTCGTAAGAAGAAGAAGTCAGCGGCTGCGCGCAAGCGGCGCACCTGACGCAATCCAAAGGGAGTCGGCGCTCTAGCGCCGACTCGCCTTCCTGATGTCTATCAAGGAACGGCTTGACCGCGACCTCAAGGCGGCCATGAAAGCGCGGGATACCGAGCGCATGGCCACTTTACGCATGGCGATTTCCGCCATGACCTACCGGCGTATAGAGCGAACCCAAGATTTGTCCGAGGCCGAGCAACTAGACGTGTTGCGCAAGCAAGTCAAGCAGCGCGAAGATTCGATCACCGAGTACGCGCGCGCCAAGCGCGACGACTTAGCGGCCAAAGAAGAGCGCGAACGCGTGATCCTGCAAGAGTATTTGCCGCCGCAAATGGATGCCGCCGAGTTGCGCAAAGACGTCGAGGCGATCATCGCCGCCCTGCCTCCGCAAGCAAGGCTGGGCGACGTCATGAAAGCGGCGATGCCGGCGTTGAAAGAACGAGCGAGCGGCAAAGCGATCGGAGAAGCCGTACGCGACGTATTAGCCGCGCGCTCCAACGGATAGGCCGCCGGCCGGTCGTCTTGCGATCGGCGCTATGCGCCCTCCTCAGCTTCGTATTGGCGTTAATTCTTAGCGGCGCTTGCGCTCAGGCCGACAGCCGCCTAAGGGTGGCGCAGGTCGTGAACATCGACGATACGATAGATGCCGGCATGGCGCATCGTGTCGAGCGGGCTGTGGAGGAAGCACACTCGAACGGCGCCTCCGTCCTGCTCGTCGTGTTGAAGACTAACGGCGGCGTCGTCGACGACGCGAACAACATCCGCGATGCGCTCAACCGTTATCCGGAGATAGTCAAAGTGGCTTTTGTGGCGGAGCGTGCCTGGTCCGCCGGCGCGCTCATCGCCTTGGCCTGCGACAAGATCGTGATGGCGCCCGGGTCGAGCATGGGCGCGGCCGAACCGATACCTTCGACGCCCAAAACCATCTCCGCCCTGCGCGCGGAAATGACGTCGCTCGCCGAGCAGCATCACCGCAATGCGGATATCGCCGCCGGCATGTCGGACCCAGACGTGGTCATACCAGGCCTTAAAGCCAAAGGTACTATCCTATCGCTTTCGCCGAAGGTTGCGCAGCGCTACCGTTTCATCGATGCAGTGGCACCAAACAACGAGGCGGCTTTGGCTGCCGTCGGCATGGCAGCTGACGAGCTGCGCGTGTCCGAACCCACGCTGGGCGAGCGCATCGCTCAGTTCGTCAACGACCCGATTGTCTCCGGACTGCTGCTCACCTTGGGCTTCCTCGGTTTGCTCATCGAATTACAGACCCGCTACGCGATCGCCGGCATCCTGGGCGTGCTGGCTTTGGCGCTCTTCTTCGGAGCGCATTTGATCGCCGGCGCATCGACGGGCGCGATCCTGGCCTTGTTCGGGCTGGGTGTTTTGGGCCTGCTATTCGAGCTGCACGTCCTTCCGGGCCATGGGATCTCGGGACTGATCGGCGGCCTGCTGATGTTAGCGAGCGTCGTCCTGGCGTTCGGCAGCGCGTTTTGGGTGGTCGGCGTCGAAGCGACCGCCATTGCGCTCATCGCAGCAGTCGCGATCTTCGCCTACTTGCTGCGCTGGTTGCCGCAGAGCACGCTCATGCGACGGCTGGCTTTTGTCGGCGCGCAGTCCTCAGGCCAGGGCTACGTCGCCTCTCCAGCGCTCACGTTTCTAACCGGCCGAGAAGGTGTCGCCGAATCGATGTTGCGGCCGGCGGGGGTAGCGATCATCGACGGCACTCGATATCAGGTCCAGACCAGCGGCGACTTTATCCCTCCGGCCAGCCGCATCAACGTCGAGCGCGTCGAGGGCTCGAAGATTTTCGTCAAAAGAGCATAGGAGGTCTTAAGACAGCATGGCAGCTCCGGTTCTCTTTATCATCGCGTTCTTGGTCATCATCGCGTTCTTTGTGTTCTTATACTACTTCCCGTTCGGGCTTTGGGTGCGGGCGCGCGCCGCCGGGGTGCCTTTGGGCATCTTCAGCCTGCTGCGGATGCGGTTGATCGGGATCCCGCCTTCGGTGATCGTCGACGCGCTTGTAATGGCCGGCAAGGCCGGCCTCACCGTGTCCGTGGATCAGATGCAGGCACACTATCTGTCGGGCGGCCACATCGATATAGTGACGCTTGCGCTGATCGCGGCTCAACGCGCGCAGATCCCCATGGAGTGGCAACGGGCGACCGCCGTCGATCTGGCCGGCCGCAACCCGCTCGAGGCGCTGCAGATGTCGGTCAATCCCAAGGTGATCGAGACGCCGACGTTTCAGGGCGTCGCCAAAGACGGCATCCAGCTCAACGTCAAGGCAAGGATTACGGTCCGCGCCAACGTCGATCGCTACGTCGGCGGCGCCGGCGAGGCTACCGTGATCGCGCGGGTCGGCGAAGGCGTGGTGGCGGCCATCGGCAGCAGCGCCGACTACAAGGAAGTGCTGGAAAACCCGGACCATATCAGCAAGACGGTGCTCGCCAAAGGGCTGGATGCCGGTACCGCCTTCGAAATCGTGTCGATCGACATCGCCGACGTCGACGTCGGCCGCAACGTGGGAGCCGATCTGCAGACGGCCCAAGCCGATGCGGATCGCCGGGTCGCGCAAGCGAAGGCGTCAGAACGCCAGTACGCTGCCCAAGCGCAAGAACAAGAGATGAAGGCTCAGACCCAGGCCATGCGAGCGCGCGTGGTCGAGGCTGAAGCGATGGTGCCCACCGCGATCGCCGATGCTTTCCGGGGCGGCAACCTGGGCATCATGGATTACTACCGAATGAAAAACGTCTTGGCCGACACCGACATGCGCCAGTCGATATCGCAGACGGCCGGAGGCGGCTCACCGCCTTCGGGTTCGGCGCCGCCGTCGGCCCCGGCATGATCCGCCAAGCCGACGTCTTCGGCACACTGGTTCCCATCCTCATCGCGCTCATCTGGCTGGTCGGTGCCGCGCGTCAGAGCGTCGCAGCGGTGCGGCGCCGCAAAACAAGCGCGGCCGGTTCGGGTCCCGCGGCCGATAGCCGGTACGCGGGCGTGCCACCGGCGGGCGCGCCGGCAACTGTGCAGTCC
>JALYUR010000132.1 GCA_030853635.1 Vulcanimicrobiota bacterium
GCTTCGCCATCCGCGCCCACGTCATCCGGTCCTTCTGGCTTCGCCGCCGAAGCGACTGGAGCCACAGAACCGTGACGTGGTAGCGAAAGGCACTCAGCGCCGCGCTGTTGGTCGGCACGGCGTGGTATGTCAACGCCGGAGACAAAATGCCTCGGCGCGCCGGAGTAAAACTACATCACGGATGAGGGCTGCAAGCCGCCCCGCGGGGCGGCTTGCAGCATCGCGGTTATTGCGCGGGTGCGCTGTCCGGTATGCTAGCGGCTCGGGCGGCACGCTGATGGCGCTTGCTCTGCTTGAGCCGATAGCTGTCGCCGTTCATTTCCAGGATGTGGACATGGTGCGTGAGGCGATCGAGCAGCGCACCGGTGAGTCGTTCGGAGGCAAACACGCTCGTCCACTCGTCGAACGGCAGATTGCTGGTCACGATGGTCGAGCCGCGTTCGTAGCGTTGGCTGAACACCTCGAACAGCAGTTCGGCGCCGGTCTGCGACAACGGCACGTAGCCGAGTTCGTCGATCACCAGCAACTTGTAGCCGGCAAGCTGGCGTTGCAGCCGCAGCAGCCGCTTCTCGTCACGCGCCTCGATCAGCTCGTGGACCACGCCGGCCGCCGTGGTGAAGCCTACCGACAGGCCTTTCTGGCAGGCCGCCAACCCCAGCGCGAGTGCGACATGGGTCTTCCCGGTGCCGCTGTTGCCGACCGCAATGACGTTCTCCCGCCGCAGCACATACTCCGAGCGGGCCAGTTCCAGCACCAACGTCTTGTTCAGTGATGGCAGCGCCAGAAAATCGAAGCTGTCGAGGCTCTTGACCGTCGGGAACCTCGCATCCTTGATGCGCCGCTCGACCATTCGGCGCTCCCGTTCGATCAGCTCTAATTCGGCCAGCCGCAGCAGGTAGCGGACGTGATCGACAGCATCGACCGCGCACTGCCGGGCCAGCTTGTCATACTCGCGCAGGAAAGTCGGCAGCTTCAGCGCCTTCAGGTGGTGGGCGAGCAGGATCTGCGGCGTGCCCTCGGGCGTGTCGGTCATGACACCGTCCCGCCGAGCAGGTCCAGGTAGGTCTGGGCCGAGGTCAGCGCCACGTTGGCGCGCGGCAGGTAAGGATACACCGTCATGTCGAGCCTGGCCGGTCGGCGCTCGATTCGGCACAGCACCAGATGCTTCACCGCGTCAAAGCCGATCACGCCGCGCTCGATGGCATCGCGCACACCGGCCGCGACATCCTCGAGCGCAAACACTTCCAGCAGTCGTAGCACCTGCACGAACTCGCGCTTGCCATGCTTGCCCATGCGCGCCTCGAGCAGGCGGCGAAGGATCGTGAACGCCTCCGGCAGGTCCCAGCCCGCCAAGGGCGCTGCCTGGTCCAGCGCGCCGATCTTGCGCTCGAGCAGCGCCAGGTAATGCAGCGGGTCGAAGACAAAGTCTTCCCGCTCGTAAGATCGGGTGTGCCGGGCAATGACGTCCGCGCCACAGGAGATCACCACGGTGTCGACATAGCCGCGGATCAGCACCTCGCGATGGCCATAGGCGGTCGGCACCGAATAGTCGGTGCCACGATAACGCACCAAGGACAATGAGCTGACCCGGGCCGCCCGCTTCTCACAAGCGTCATAGGCCGACGCCGGCAGCTCGTGGAAACATGCCTGGTCCCGGGCCAGCCGCGTGCCGATCGTCGCGTCGTGACCGCGTAGCCGCTCGCCCAAGCGGCGACGGCAATCCGCCAGAAGTTGCTCATTCAGTGCAGCGAAGCTGGCGGCATGGGGCAGCGGCACCAGGAAGTTCCGCCGGGCCAGCCCCACCAGGCCCTCAACCTTGCCTTTGTCATTGCCCTTGCCGGGACGCCCGAAGCGATCAGCAAACAGGTAATGCGATTGCAGTTCGCTGAACACGCGCGTCCGCTGCCGGGTGCCGTCGCCCAGAATGCGCGCCACCGCAAGCTTGGTGTTGTCATACAGGATCGACAGCGGCACGCCGCCGAAGAATGCGAACGCCGCAACATGCCCGGCGCAGAACGCCTCCGTCGTCTCCGCCGGGTACGCCTGCACAAATCCAGCATCGCTGTGCGGCAGGTCCATCGCGAAGAAATGGATCTTGCGTTCCACCCCGCCGACCACTGCCAGCGCCTCGCCAAAGTCGGCCTGCGCATGGCCCGCATCGTGGCGCAGCGGCACGAACACCTCGCGTTGGCGCTGGCGCTGCGCCAGTACGTAATCCTTGACGATGGTTATCCCCCCGCCATAGCCGCGCTCGTCACGCAAACGCTCAAAAATCCGCTTCGACGTGTGCCGCTGCTTGGCCGGGCGATCTTTGTCCTCCGTCAGGATCTGATCGATGAGCCCGACAAACCGGTCCAGCTTCGGGCGCACCGGCGGCCGACTGCGCCGATATCCGGGCGGCACCGAAAACGACAACATCTTCGCCACCGTGCGAGGATCAATCCCAAAGCGACGCGCCGCTTCGCGTCGACTGATCCCCTCAACTCGAACCGCATAGCGGACCCGACCATATAGCTCCACGCCTCGCATCCCCAGCCCTCTGCACTCATCGCAAAGAGCTTCCCGATGCCGGAATTTTACTCCGGCGCAACCGGACAACCCGGCCACTTCAGTGAGGGATTTTGTCTCCGGCGCTTACACGCCGCCGAGGCGGCCAGCGACGGGCTTTATGTCGTACGCACAAGCCTGCCCGCCGAGACGCTTGGTGACGCCGATACCGTGCGCAGCTACAAATCCTTGGCCCGGGTGGAGCGTGCGTTCCGCTGC
>JALYUR010000051.1 GCA_030853635.1 Vulcanimicrobiota bacterium
ACCGAAACGGTGTTCTGCGGATTGACCGTGCCCGTCGCAGTTGCGGTTTGAACCAAAGTCTGTCTGACAACCGGCACCGTGATAAGAGGGCTGGCGGCCGTTCCCTGAACGCGCAGCGCTAGAAACAACACTGTGGCCAGAGCCAAAAGGGACATACCGATGAAGTACGTTCGCTGCGAGGATTGCCGCTTTGACGGCTCTCGGAGCGGAATGTGATTCGTCGTCGGAGGCTTGATGAAGTCTAGGGGCGGAACGGTTTGCGAGATCATTGGTTCCTCGATCTGGACAAAGAACCTGGCGGATGTTCGGGCATTGTCGAACGGTTAATATGCTCTGCTAACTTGGTATCGGCGTTTGGCGCCAGGGCCGGCTGCGAGAAGCCATTGGTGCGGGGACTGACGCAGGCGTAGTCGCGGATATCGGATCGTGGCCACGAAGTCGCTCTCATGACTCGATGATAGGCTGGAGGCCTTAGACAAAGCTGAGCAATGAAGCGTTCTCACCATACCCTAACAAACCAGCGATCGGGAACTTCTTTTCAGTGGACGTACCTGGAGCGGGTTTTGATCGGGAGTGACGACTTAACGACCAGTCAAGGAGCGCGGTGTGACACATGTTACCTTTGGAGACATCTTTTGCGAAAACCTCAAACATGGGCGTGAGACAAACTTTGCGCGTACGGGTCTACATGGTGTCATTTCCGCTTTGGAAGCTCGACACGCGCGAGGCTTCTCGAAAGGCGCGTACCATGGCGGGAAGGTGCGGCCACGTCGATTGCAAATGCCAGGAATCCGGCGTTAAAGATTCCAAAGCGAGCAATACCGACTGCTAAAAGTCCTGGCCCACAAAGCGCTAGCCAAGCGGCGTATTTGGCGACGAGCATGACGCTTAGCGGGCTCGCTTGACATCGCCTGGAGTTATGATGGGCGCATGGTTTCCCCAAGACGTCCGCTCGTGATCGACTATCGCCGCTATGTCCTGATCCGACAGTTGCGAAAAAGAGGGCATGGCCGCCGCGAAGCTCTTGCCGGCGATGACCTTTCCCTGCAGGCCTTTCAAGAGGGTGACGACGTGCTGCCGCGGATTGTTGTCGGTCACGACTGGATCACCGGCAAGCGCTGGAAAGGTGTCGGCCACGCCCGCACCTCCGGCGCCATGGCACGACATGCAGTTCGCCTCGTACGCCGACGTTCCGAAGGCCTCGTAATCGAATCCGGCGGCAGCCCCTTTCCCGCTGAAAGTCGGCCCGTGCAAAGCGACCGAACCTGACGCGGGCTGGGCTGCTGCGGCAAGAGCCGGATTCGCCGCGTAAGTCGGAGTGTTCGCGAACTCCGCAGGCGTCTGGAAAAACTCAAGGCCGTACCAGAGTGCCCACGCCGCCACCATCGCGCACATCACCCACGTCCATACCGGTATGGGAGCGTGCGATTCGGCGCGTTCGGGATCGAATGGCTCTTCACCGCTGAACGCGTTCACGTTTATGTCCAGCATCCCGTGAACGGAGGATCCGGCCCTAATGCCGGTGACAGTGATGCCTGGGCCATTACTGACCGTGAACGGGACGCGGCGCTGACCGACGTTACCCATCGCGTCGGTCGCGCAAAGCCGGAGGACGTGGTCGCCGTCTTCTAGTTTCGTCGTGTCCAGTTGGAATGTCGCCGGAGGACGATACGTGAACAGCGGCTCTGCTTGATCGTCCAGGAAGATTGCGATCGAGGTTGGTGGGGGAGTGCCGACGCCGCCCTCCATCAACGATCCTCCTTCAAAATGAGCAGTTTAGGATGATCCGAAGCGGTTTCACCGGGCGTAATCAGCAAGCGGACTGCCAATGCGATCACCCACAGGGTGGCCATGGCACCGCCAACGGCGATCACCCATCCGAGCGGGTCGCCGCCTGGTGGAGCGGCACCCATGTGCACTCCGTTCATCGCTTCGCGCCGGATGTCAGCGGCGCTTGTCTTAGCGACTTCAAATATGCGACCAAATCACGTGCTTCTTGAGTCGTGACGACGACAGCACCTTTTGGCGCGTACCCCGGCGGTACGGGTACGACGATGTCGTTCACTTCCGCATGCGCCTTCAGTTGAAATAGCCAGCGATATGGCGGCATGATCGACATTGACACAAGCGATCGCGGTTCGTACAGATGTATGTACTGCCACACGTCGCTAGGCTGGCGCGAACCGATGTTGCTTAGATCGGGACCGTTGCGTTCGGAGCCCAGGAGCTGCGGTGTTGAGTATGCGTAATCGCCGGCGGTTGACGGCCGCCCGAACACCAAGTCCTGCTTTAGGGGCCGCACCTGCTGGGTATGGCAGTACGCGCAGCCCTCCGCAACGTAAACATCGCGGCCACGTTGAGCCTGTGGGCTAAGGGGCATCACGCCCGGCCCGGGGGACGTCTTTGAGAGTATCGCCCCTGGGATTGCTCCCATAAACAGCGCCAGTATCCCATAGATGATAAACGGGCCCGCGACTAGCACGACGACGTTGTTCATGCCCTTGTTCATGCGGGGGCCTTGCCCGCGACGATTGGTGCGGCTTCGGATTCGCGCGAACCGGCAAACGTCATCAGATAGACGTTGTACGCGAAGAGCAGGTGCGCGCAGAACATCATCGTGCCGCCCACCGCGCGGGCGACCCAATACGGAGCCGCCGACTCGACCGAAGCGATAAATGGGTCACCTTGGGCCCAATCGATGCCCTGCAAAGTCCCGCCGACCGAGAGCGCCAGGACGTACAGCGTTACCCCGATCGACGCCATCCAGAAGTGAAGGCCAGTCGCCAATGAGTTCGGCAGCTTACCGGTCGCCTTGGGCAAGAGTCCGTAAATGCATCCCCATGCGATAAAGGTGATGAAACCGTACATCGTAGCGTGCGAATGCCCGACCGTATAGCTGGTCAGATGCCAGATCGTCTGCAGGCTGCGCAGCGCCTCGACGGTTCCTTGAAAGGAGCCGACAAAATAGTACAGCACCCCGACGAAGATAAATGGCAACGCTGCCGAGCGCCGGATTCTTTCCCATCCGCCTCGCATGGTGAGTAAAAAGTTTCCGCTTCCCGCGAAGACTGGAACGAGCATGCCGACGCTAAAGACGATTGCTAACGTCTGGAACCACCACGGCAAAGGCGAAAACTCGAAATGGTGGGCCCCGATAATTGGGTAGAAAACTAAGTTAGTCCAAAACCCCAGTATGCCGAGCGCGTAAGAATATATGGGTCGGTTCAACAGCTTCGGCAAGGCGTAGTACGTCGTTCCCAGCGCTAAGAACGTGAACCACATGCCGACCGCGTTGTGCATGTAGAAAGCCTGGACGGCAACCTGGCCCAGTCCGTGCTGGTAGAATGGGATGGCTGCGGTAACGCCCAAAATGGTCGTGAAGCTGTATGCGCCTATGATGTACCAGTTCGAAATATAGATATCGCGCTCAGTGCGCTTGGCCACAGTCCCGATGATCGAGATCGCGCTAAGGACCACAGCCCCGACGAAGAAGATAGCCACCCACCATACCCACTCGCGATACTCCTGATCGCCATTGTTGATGCCCAGATCGAGCGTGACAGTGCCCATGATCGCGGCGATGTTGTAGCACCATAGCGCGGCCCATGCGTATGTTTTTCCCCACAATGAAATGCCCGAAGACCGCGCGGCGACGTACATAGCAACGCCCGTCAACGCCACCGACGCGAACCCATAAAATGTTCCGTTCGTATGGATGGCCCGCAGCCGGCCGAAAGAAAGATAAGGGCTCGATGCGAAATCGGGATACGGGAACTTGAAGCTGAGGAGCAGACCAACCGCGGTCGCCAGCAAGAGCCACACAGTCGCCGAAATGGTAAACGCGCTGAACAGCTTTATGTCGCCGGCCGTGCTTTGTTCCGATCGTCGCACCGACGTCAAGGTCATCGTTAGAATCCTTGAAGAACTGGTTCCGATATTATGGAAGCGAGGTTCTTGAGGTATTTTTTGCTGCTCCGCCGTATCCCCCTAGGAGCCGAACCGTATGCGATGCTCCTAAGGTCGCACTTATCGCACGGGGCCGGGCCGGTAGCATGCTCTGTAACACATTTGTACTGGGCTACCGTCGCGCGGAGTGCGCGGCGATGTTTGCGGCGATTGACGTTACAGCACGACATGGGTGGCGGAATCAAAAATGCCGATCGAACCTCGCATTTTCATCAAGACGGGCGTCGTTTATCTCTTTTTGACATTTCTTGTCGGCGGCATCATGACGATCATGGAAGCGACAGGTCACGCCGTTCCGCTGATCTTCGAGGTCGAACACGGACACATGGGGTTTGTCGGCTGGCTCGTCAACGTAGTCGTCGGAGTTGCGCTGTGGATGTTCCCCCTCGATCAAACGCGCTTTGCACAGACGAGAGGGCGCTATCCAACTCGAGCGGTGTGGCTATGCTACGCTTGCCTGAATATCGGCTTACCGCTGCGGTTAGTGGCCGAGCCATGGTACCAACTGGGTGGCGGTCACGCGCTCAGCGCCGCATTGCTGGTGGTCTCCGGTGTGTTGCAGGTGGCTGCAGTAGCGTTCCTCGCCTACATCGTCTGGATGCGGGTGCGCGCGCCGCGTTCCCCAGCGCCCGGCGTTCGATAGCGGCTTGAAGACAAAGGGGCGTCCCTGGATTCCTCCGAGCACTCTGCTCATCGCACAAATGGCGCACGGTACGGCGTGGGTCATGCTCTACGTGTTGGCCACAGACGGTGCCCTCACCGGTCAGTCGATGCGTTCGCTCGCCTGGGTGCATTTGGTCGCACTCGGTTGGCTAACGATGGTCGCGCTATCGGTGCTCTTATTCGTCATCCCGCAGTTCACGGAGGCGCGATGGCGCGGCGAGGCCTTAGCCCGCGCCGGCTTAGGAGCGTACGCCGTCGGAACGTTCGCACTCGTCTGTGGCTTTTGGTCTTTTAACTTCGCAGTGCTTGCGTTGGGTGCGGGTACTATAGCCGTCGGCCTTGCCGCGTACCTGGCAGCGGCCGCCATGACGTTGCTTGCGGTAACGCGCCAACCAGGTAGCGAAGTCGCAATCGCCCGGGCACTGCTGGCCGTCTTGGCCTTACTCGGCGTTGCGGCGCTCATCGGCGTTGCGATGGCAGGCTCGTTGGGGCGTTTCGGCGGCGCAAGTGCGCTTGGCGCGTTACCCACGGTGCACGCTACGATTGCCGGAATCGGCTGGCTCACGCTGCTGATCATGGGAGTGTCGGCGCGCACCCTTGGTCCGATTGCGGGGGCAAAGTCCGCTGACCGGCGGCGCCATATCATCTCCGGTGTGCTGCTAAGTGCCGCGGTGGTCGTGCTCGCTGCCGGGATGTGGGCGCATTTCCTTGTTGCGACGAGAGCCGGCGAAACTCTCGCGTGTGCCGGTGCCGCGTTGTACGCGGCCGATCTGCTGACCGTTGTGATGCGCGCTCCCGAGCCGCACCGACCGCCTCAAGCATTCCTTGCTGCTGCAGCGCTGTGGCTCATCATTGCGGCTTTGCTAGGAGTCGGCGCATCCGCGGGCAAGCCGTGGAGCAGCGCGTTCATCTTCGTCGGCCTGGTCGGATGGATGGGGCAGATGGTCAATGGCCACTTCCACCACATCGGAGTCCGGCTCATGGCGACGGTTGCGCGCGGAGATGACGACGAAACGTCACCGGGCGCCCTGTTGTCGTCGCCCGCGAGCTGGCTGTGCTGGGGACTGTTTCAGGGCGCCGTCGCGCTAGGGGCCGTAGGCTTGTTGCTGGACGCGCCCCTAGCCGTCCGGGTAGCGGCATCGTTGGGTGCCTGCGGTTGGCTGACTATGGTGGCAAATGCTTGCATTGCTTGGCGCCGTGCAACCGAGCCTCCGGTACACGCGAGCGCCTGACTCTCGCCGTTGAGAGCGGAACTGACAAGCTGTATAAGAGATTGGACTGACCGCTCTCATGGGCGCTGGACGTTTTATGAAGCGTACCGGCTTTGCTAGGAGCCGCGCTGCGGCGAACGCAACACCTAATTCCTCCCCTGTTAAACCGACCGTTCTGACGAGGTGCCGCCCTGATTTCCTTCGATAGTGCTCATCGGGCGGTTCACTATCCGGGCGATCGGCGTTTTCGCATTTGGATTCGCCCTTCGACTCTGATCGTTCTCGTTGCGCTTGTGGTTGTTCCGTTAGTCCTTGCTTGGGTACAAAGCGCTGTACTCGGTCTGCCGTATATTGCGCCGTCCCCCGCGTCGCATGAAGGCGCAGTCAGCGGTCCGCATGGTTTCCCCACCTGGGTTCGTTGGAGCCACTTCTTCAACTTATTCTTCTTGTTGATGTTGATCCGCAGCGGGCTCTCAATCCTGATGGATCATCCGCGGCTCTACTTCAACGACCACTGTACTCCCGGCACCGAATGGATTCGTTTCACGCCTCTAGTGGTTCCCAAGGACCGCATCTGGACTGCCAAGGACGATGCGCGCTATATCTCACCTATCGTTGCGCTGCCGGGTTATCGCCATACAGTCGGAGTTGCTCGTTCCTGGCATTTCATCAACGTTTACGGTTTCGTATTGACGGGCGTGTTTTTCGTGGGCGGTCTGCTTACTAGCGATCAGTGGTTACGGCTTATACCAACTTCTCCAACGGTGTTCGTCGAAGCCTGGAACACTTTTGTCCACTACGCCAATTTCCATTTCCCGCCTGAGCCCAATGGCTTCTACGGGTACAACGCATTGCAGCAGTTGGCTTATTTCGCCACTGTCTTCATCATGGCGCCGCTGTCGATTCTAGCCGGAATGGCTATGTCTCCCGCTCTAGCAAACCGGTTCCCCGCATACGCGAGACTCTTTGGCGGCCGGCAGTCTGCCCGGTCAATTCATTTTCTGCTGCTCGTTGGATTCATCGGCTTCATCGTGGCCCATGTGACGCTTGTTGTGCTCACCGGCTTTGCTCGCAATATGAATCACATAGTGCTCGGCACGGACGACATGCGATCTACTGGGATGATTTTGGGCTTTATCGGCATCGTCATCGTCGTGCTTTCCTGGATCGCGGCCCATTACGCCTCTTGGTTTTTCCCTCGTGCGCTGCAGCACGCGCAAAAGGCCATCAGTTTGCCCTTGGAACTTATGACGCTGGACCGTCTCATTCCCAGCGAACACTACACCAAAGATCAGGTCTCCCCGCATTTCTGGCCCAACGGCAAAATGCCGGATCGCGAAGACTGGAAAAGGCTTGAGGCCGGCGACTTCAAGGATTACAAGCTCAAGGTTTCCGGTCTCATAGAAAATCCGGTAGAGCTGTCAATCGCCGAAATGCGGAAACTTGGTTCAGAAGAGTCGATCACAATGCACCATTGCATCCAAGGGTGGTCGGGGATTGCGCAGTGGAGTGGCCTCTCGATGATTAAGCTCATTGAGCATGTCAAGCCGAAGCCGTACGCCAAGGTCGTTGCGTTCTACTCATTCGGCGAGGGGCTGTACGGAGGCGCCTACTACGACACCCAGGACATAAACAACGCCCGCAAGCCCGAGTGTCTGCTCGCGTTCGAAATGAACGGGCAGCCGCTCCCAGCTATTTATGGTGCGCCTCTGCGATTACGCGTCGAGAACCAACTCGGCTACAAGATGGTCAAGTGGATCGAGCGAATCGAGTTTATTGAATCAGAGAAGCTGCTGGGGAAGGGCGAGGGCGGCAAAAACGAAGATGACGAGTATTTCGATCTGCTTCCGAACATTTGACCCGAGAAACGACGGTGTGGGGCCGCGGCCTCGTATGTTGGAGCAGTGCTCTCATCGCTACATATGCCCTAAGCGTGCCGACCCGGTGCCGTGGATGCGAGGCATGGCAAACCTGGAATCTTTCGGGATAATTTCGAGCGAAATTACTTGTCCACGGCAAGGTGTCTTAAGCCGGGACGAACCGCCAAAAACCTGAGCGGAGGTAAGCACGTATGCTCGTTGCAGTCGTACCGTTGAACATCGGTAATACCGCGTTTATGTTGATTTGTGCGAGCCTTGTCATGCTCATGACGCCCGGGCTTGCTTTCTTTTACGGCGGTCTCGTCGGACGCAAGAACGTCTTGACGATCATGATTCAAAGCTTCATGTCGCTCGGTTGGACGACCGTGCTTTGGTTCGCCTTCGGATATTCCATGTGTTTTGGACCTAGCTGGCATGGCATCGTAGGCGATCCGACCCACTACGCTTTCTTGCGCGGAATCACGCTTCACACGATGTTCACCGGGAACGACGCCGGCATTCCGCTCGTGGTTCACGTCGCCTATCAGATGATGTTTGCCATCATCACGCCGGCGCTAATCACAGGCGCTTTCGCCAATCGCGTGACGTTTAAAGCATATTTTTTGTTTCTTACTGGCTGGCTGATTTTTGTATACTTTCCGTTCGTCCACATGATGTGGAGTCCGGACGGAGTGTTCGCCAAATGGGGCGTGCTCGATTTCGCGGGCGGTATTGTCGTGCACGCATCGGCAGGTTTCGCGGCGCTGGCTTCTGTGTTTTTTGTCGGTCGCCGCTATGTCCTCGAAAACAAACCGCACAACGTGCCGCTCATCGCTTTAGGCACCGGCCTTTTATGGTTCGGCTGGTATGGGTTCAATGCGGGCTCTGAGTTGCGGGTCGACGCGGTCACGGCGTCCGCGTTTCTCAATACCGATATTGCGGCTTCGTTCGCGGCCATTACATGGTTGGTCGTCGAATGGGTGCGGGGAAGCCAACCGAAGTTCGTCGGACTGCTAACAGGTGCGGTGGCGGGTCTAGCCACGATCACGCCTGCTGCGGGATACGTTTCACCAAGTACCGCCGTCCTACTTGGGATCATCGCTGGCATCGTCTGCTATTACGCCGTCGCGCTGAAGAATCGCTTAGAATGGGACGACGCCCTCGATGTGTGGGGCGTCCACGGGGTGGGCGGATTTCTTGGAATCGTCCTGCTGGGCGTTTTCGCTTCTAAGGCATGGAATCCCAACGGTGCCGACGGCCTACTCTTGGGCGGCGGGTCTTTCTTTCTAAAGCAATTCGTCGCCGTATTCGTGTGCAGCGCGTGGGCTTTTGTTTTCACGTACGGAATGCTGGGCTTGATCAGCCGGGTGACTCGCACGAAGGTCGAGCGAGAAGCCGAAGAACGCGGACTGGATATCGAGCTGCATGGCGAGGAAGCGTATCCTGTGGGTTTGTGATGCTCCTTTGCCCGCAATACGGTTTGCTCAGAGCGCCAAAGCCAAGCGTTACGGCTTATTAACACTTGATGAGCGTTGCAGGGCTTCACAGGTTAGTCCCAGGTCGAGCGCCTACCATATGCCCATGAATAAAATAGCCATGGCGACGCTCGCGGTCGCCGCCAGCCTCATGCCCTTCGTCGCGCGAGCCGACACTTCTCCTAATCCCCAAATGCAGCAAATGCGCCAGAACATGATGCAGATGCACCGCCAGGCCCGTACGGCGACATTGGCGGCTTTGACACCAGCTCACAGATCGTTGCTCAACCAGGTCGTCGGGCAGCTTGCCACCGATCCGAATGCAGAGGCAGACATGCCGGCAGCCGCAAGAACTCTGGACAACGCCCTGACGCCGGCTGAATCGCAATCCATCCTGCGCATCCACAACAACCTAAAAACTCAGACACGCCAAATGATGGAGTCAGCGCATGCCCAGATGCCCAACCGAGCAGCGCAGGACGGTTATTGGAACCACGGGCCAAAGCAAGCGGGAAATCACGCCCGCCAAACGGATCCCGGGTACATTCTCTTACGTATGGCAATGCTCGGCCCGGGTGCCGGGCACGGCATGCACTAGCCGCTCTAACAAGCGACAGCGAGTCAACACATCAAGCGCCGGCGCCGGCTACATGCCGGCGCTTTGCTTGCGTTGCTTCGTCGCTTGGCTGGGCAGCTTCTTAAACGTCGCGGCCGGCTTCGGCGGTAAGGAGTCCATGTGTTTGAGCAGCATCGTCAACTGCCAGATCTGCTGCTTGTTGAAAGAATCGCCGAAGGACGGCATGCCCGTAAAGCGGATGCCGTGTTCGATCTTCCAATACGTCTCGGCCTCGGCATCATCTTCGACGCCGTGACGAGCAAGCTGCGGAGCTCGCTGGTACAACCCGCTTGCGACATTAGACATCTTTGCGTCGGCCGCCCCATGGCACGCAGCGCAATTCGCAGCGTACAACTTAATGCCGGCGTCTAGATTCGCATCGGTGACGGGAAGCGGGTTGGGATCCTCAAGACTTATCTGGCGGTGGATCGTCGCCCTTAACGACTTTCCTGCCGCCCATCTTTCCAGGGGGCTCGGTTTGGAATCGGCGTTTGCCGGTATGAGTCCGGCGAGGACCGCTAGGTAAGCGCCGACCAGGGCTAGTATGATGACGGCTACAGCGCCCAAGATGATGCCTCTTGTCACATCGTTCTCCTATTGGGTGCGAGCATCCGAGGCCCTAACCGTGCTCGCCGATTGTGAGCTCCCTGAACCTGGCCTCTGGTTCGGAAGGCGTAATGGGTCGGCATGCCGCTAGGAAGGCGGATCACGGCAGATGCCTCATGGCTCCAAAGTACTGGTCGTCGACGACGAGCGATCCATCCGCGAGATGCTGCAAATGGGCTTGGAACGGCACGGCTACGCGGTCAGATGCTTGCCGGACGGTCGAGCGATCGTTCCAACCATCGGCGAGTGGCAGCCCGAGGTCATAATCCTCGACATCATGATGCCATACGCCGATGGCCTGACGCTGCTGCCGATGATCCGGCGGCAGACCCAAGCGCCTGTGATCATGCTAACCGCCAAAGGAGAGATCGACGATCGAGTTGCCGGCTTGACGCTCGGCGCGGACGATTACATGCCAAAGCCGTTCGCGTTCGTGGAACTGGTCAGCCGGCTCGAAGCCTGCTTGCGCCGCCCCCATATGTCAGCGCCGGCTCAACTGCACTACGAGGATCTTAGCGTGGATCTCAAGACCCGCGAAGTCAAGCGGGGGGCGCGTTCCATCGCGTTGACCAATAAAGAGTTCTCCTTGCTTGTCACGCTCATGCGCGAGCCGCGCCGGGTGTTCGGGAAGGAAGAGCTGCTGACGCTCGTCTGGGGCCATGACTTCGAGGGGGAGATAGGCAACGTCGAGACCTACATATCTTATCTGCGGGCCAAGATCGATGCCGATGCGCCCCGTCGGCTGATTCACACTCTGCGCGGCGCGGGCTACTCCCTGCGCAGCGACAAGTAAGCCGGACGCCGCCGGGTCTAAGCACGCGCGAACCGGCGTGGACGGGCCGACCAGCGAATCTTTTTGCCGATCGGCCCGGCCCTCGTCCTGCAGCAGAGCCGAGGAAGGATGCGGCTTAGCTGCAAGTTCAAACGGAGAGTACAGCCCCGTCCGGCGAGGCGCGTCTAAAGTATCGGCACCCCACCAAGTTAGTATACTCACGATCTCTCAAGAAACGCTGGGAACACCAAGGCGGCAACGGCAACTCCAGGTCAACTTCGGCGTACGAACCGCCGCTTAATTGCGGGCCGCCGGTTGCCATGCCGGAAGCCGCATCTCAACTTTGGTGCCCTTGGAAAGGGCGGTGTCCAGCGTCACCGAACCGCCGGCTCGCTGCGCTGCGCGCTCGACGATCGATAGGCCCAGACCGGAACCGCTGATCGAACCAGCCGTTTCGCCGCGAGCGAAGCGCTCGAACGCTCGAGCGCGCACATCCGGGCTCATGCCCGGACCATCGTCGGACACCGAAACGTAGATCGAGTCGCCTTCGCCGCGGACTGTAGTGCTTATGGTTGCGCCTGGCGCATATTTGAGCGCGTTGTCCAGCATGTTTCCTATGGATGCGCGCAGTTCGGATTCAGACGCTTGCACGAACGATCCATCTTGCGCACTGAAGTCGAGCACCGAGCCGTCGGCCAACGGCCGGAACGAATCCACGACGCCGCGCGCGACGTCGGCCGCGTCCAAGATCTTCACATCCCTCGGCTCCTGGCTTTCTAGCCTAGTGAGCATGAGCATCTTGTGGATCAAGACGCTCATGCGCTGGCCTTGATCGTCTATCTCCGAGAACACCCGGTCAGCCATCGGATCCTCGTGCCGAGCTCCCTTACGCAATAGCTGAACGTAGCCCATGATGACGGCGAGCGGCGTGCGCAGTTCATGACCGGCATCGGCGACGAACTGGCGCATCTTAGTCTCAACCTCCGCCTGGCGGCGCAACACACCAGCCATCTCGTTGGCCGCGCAGTTATAGGCGTCGACGAGCCCAGTCAGAGCCCCCTGTTCGGGACTTAGTGCTTCCAGCCGCGTATACTCGCTTTGCGAGAAATTCAGCAACGCGGCGCGCACGCGGTCGATCGGGCCGATCTGCCGGTAAAGCGTTGCTCGAACGACCGCCCAGACCAAAGCGAACGTGCCTAAGACCAGCATGGCGACCAGTGCGCGCTCGATGTCTTGGATCGAGGCGAGCGCATCGTGTTTAGCGTTAAAGACGACGAGCCCACCGGGGATCCGCACCATCGAGGGAGGCGATTTCACGGAGCTTAGCGGCCAGGCGAAAAACGTTATGCCGTTCGAGGTTGCCGGCCGCAAGTCGTATATGGCGCGCGGCTCGCCAAGTCTCGATGGGCGCCGATGCTCGGGCGGCGGATGGAAAGCAGGTGGTCGGCTCTGCGCGATGTCATTGCTGCCTGCTATCAGCTTACCCGCATCGTCGATCACCGCTGCGCTAAACCCCGGCGTGGAGTCCACTCGCGCGACGATAGCGCGCGCGACGTCCGCTAACGGCCGGTGCTCTGCGAGCATCTGGTTAGCAGTGGTTAGTACATCCCGACCGATCATCGAGCGCACGTTAGCGTCAAGCCAGATATTCGGCGCGGCCACGGTAAAGGCCCAAGATGCGGCTGCGAAAACGACAAGCGAGCAAACCGCCGCTACGATGGCGGGGGTAAGGCTTGAGCTCCAAGTGCGTCGAATCTGCGACAATACCGACCTTCGAGTGCATAGAGCCGAGCAGATGAGCGGGTTGGCCCTGCGTTAAGAGGTTCTTGGCCGGAGAGATGTTTCATGCGCGCGATCAGCTTAGATTGTGCTGAGAATGACGGCGATTCTCAGCGCACTCACAGTACCTGCAGTGTAAGATTGTTCAGCTATGACAGTGCGATCGGCTGTCGCCTCACAGCCCGCAGAGGAATGAGCCGGTGTCGATAGCTCGTTTCGCGGTCACCCGGCGCGTCGCCGTCGCAATGATGGCTGCAGCCTTCTTAATCCTGGGCATCTTCGCGTTGCCGCGCCTTGCGGTCGCGCTGCTGCCAAGCTTCACTCCGCCCGTCGTCACGGTATCGGTGAACTATCCGAACGTCTCGCCCGCGACGATCGAGACCACCGTGACCCGGCCGGTGGAAAACGCCGTCAGCCGCGTCGCCGGCATAGACATCCTGCAGTCCGATTCGTACGAAGGGCAGTCGGTCGTGCGCGCTCAGTTCCATTTCGGAACGGACATCGATACGGCGGCCGTCGACGTCCAACAGCAAGTGGCGCGCATCCGCAACCAGCTGCCCAACGACCCGTCGCTTCAGGAACCGCAGATCGCCAAGGCCGATCCTAACGCGCTGCCCGTCGTCTCGATGTTCGCCACCAGCAAGAAGCGCACGCTGCGCGATTTGTCCGACGTCGTAGACAACCAGCTTTCCGACGAGTTTTCCGGCGTTGCGGGCGTCGCGAGCGTCGGAACGTCCGGCGAAGCGCACCGCTCGATCTTGATCGAACCGGACTCCCAGCGGCTGATCGCCTATGGGGTCACCGCGAGTCAGATCATCGCGCGCATCACCGCCGAGAACGTCGATCTGCCGGCGGGCATCGTGCAGATCGGGCGCTCGGAGTATCAGATCCGCACGAGCGCCCTATATCAAAACGCTCAGGAAGTCGCAGCCACGGTCGTCGGCGTAAAGGACGGCGTTCCAACCTTGTTGAGCGATGTCGCCCGCGTTTCCGACGGCATCACCGAGCAGCGAATGTTCGCCCGGCTCAATGGCCAGCCCAGCGTACGCCTGTCGGTAACCGCTCAGCCCGACGCAAACATCGTCAGCGTGGCCAACGGCGTGTATGCAAAGCATGAAGCAGCAGATATCCCAAGGTCAGGACGCGCCGCAGATCCAGATATTCGGCCCCGATGTCCGGACACTAGGACGGCTCGCGCAGTCGGCCATCACCAAGCTCGCGCCGATTGAGGGCCTGGTACGGCCAGACACGAACGTGACAGACTCGCAACCCGAGCTGGACGTGCGCATCGATCGGCTGCGGCGGCGCAGCTGGGCCTGTCCGCTGGTCAAGTAGCCCAGGCCATCAGCACGGCGACCGGCGGAACTATCTCATCGTACTTCCAGGTCAACGGGACTCAATTTCCCATCATCCTCGAATCACCGGCCAGCCAGCGGCGCACGTACGCCTCGCTCAACGAATTCGCCGTTAGCCTGCCCCCGCTCTCAGGAGTTCCGGCGGCGGGTGCAAACGGTTTCGTCCCGATCAGCACGACCGGCGGCACGGGCGCGCCGTCCGGTTTGCTCGGCAGCGTTCCGCTAACCGCGGTGGCGAACATCAAATTTGGGATGGGTCCTTCGCAGATCAGCCGCCAGAACAAGGAGCGGCGCATAGACATCAACGCGCCGATCGTCGGGCGAACGCTAGGCGAAGTAGTCGGCCAATCGAAGGTGATAATGGATCAGCTGCCCTTGCCGCAGGGCTATCATTGGCAGTTCGGGCCGGCGATCCAACAGAACAGCGATACCTTTTCGGCGCTGGGGCTCATCGTCTTCTTGGCGATCGCTCTCATATACATGCTGCTCGCAGCGCAATTCGAATCGTACTTGCATCCGCTGATCATCATCGTAGCGATTCCCCTGGCCGGCGCCGGAATCGTTCTTTCGCTTTTGGTCACGAACCGAGCGTTCGGTCTGACCGCGTTCATCGGAACGCTCATGTTCGTCGGCATCGTCGTGAAGAACGCGATCTTGGTCGTCGAGTTTACGAACCAATTGAGACGTGCCGGCCGCACCGCCCGCGCCGCGCTTTTGCAGGCGGCACCGATGCGGCTGCGCCCGATCTTGATGACGACGTTGGCGACGATCGGCGGCATGCTGCCGATCTCGCTGGGAATCGAACCCGGGAGCTCGACGCAAGCGCCCTTGGGAACGGTCGTCATCGGGGGGCTCATCACCTCAACTCTGCTCTCGCTGGTCGTGATTCCGACGCTGTATTTGTGGGCGAGCCGGCGGATCGAGCGGCGCGATCCGGACGAATTCAAAACGCAAATACCGGACGCCGAAGTGCAGCCAATCCGCGCCGTGGTCGAAGAGTACGTGGGCTAAGCGCCGGAGCCACCCGCTTCAGACGCCGGCCGAGCAGTCTTGGCCCGTGCAAAAAGACAGCAGCGGATGCAGTTCGATCCCGTTGGGCGCTTCGCCGTAACTTCCGAAATAAGCGTAGTCGAAGAACCCAATGCCGGTTATGGTGATCGGGACGTCCGGACTTTGACCGGCGGCGTTGACCGAAAACGCGGCGTCTATCGCCCGGCGGGCCAACGTCATCTGCGGCCGAAACGGGCTGCTCACGGTCTGCATGCACCGAGGGTCCGCGCTTTCGACGATCATCGTACGGCCTTGCAGATCCTGCACGACGAGGTGGTAGTCGTAGTCGGGATTAGCCTTCAGCGAAATGAGCATCACGTTAGTCAAACGGAAAACCGTGGTCTCGGTCGGCCCGATGCGGCTGTCATCCGGCAACGGAGTCGGAGGCGCAGCCAGCGACGTCAAGGCGTTGATGGTAGTGTCTTGGGGGACCGCATTTACCCGCGCGACGTCGCTGTCGGTTGCCGTCTTTACGGGCCACCGCCTGTTATCGGCGACCGGTATCGCGCATGCGATGGGCGCGGCGGTCGTAACCGGCGAGGGCGTGGGAGCGGCAGTCGGGGACGCAGGTGCGGTCGGCGGCGGGGATGCCGACGGCTGAGGGCCTGGCCCCGGGGCGGTCGAGGGCGGCGGCGTTCCAGGAAGATGCGTGACGGGTGAGGCGGGCACGCCGACGCTTGAACCGCCGCTGCCTGATCCGCCCCCGCCGCAACCGGCGAAAGCCAGCCCGCAAACGACGGCTGCGCACCATAATCTGGCCGCATGAACCGGCTTCATCAGCTTTTGGAGGGCCAAAAGGCTAACAGACCGCCAACTAGATATAGACTGCGCATCGTACTTACAGGACCGTCTCTAGCGGTCGGTTGTGACAGCGCTCAACCGAAAATTGTGACCGACGACATCGCTCAGCGAGGCTTATTATGACGGCCGCGGCTAGGCATTGGGTCGACCGCGGCGTATCGCGTCGGGCAGTTGGTTGGATGCCGAATAGAGCGCCGACGCTGCGGCACGCCAAGCGATAGAGAAAGGATTATCATGCCTCGACACTCAGCGCTGCTGTCATCCACCCGCTCTACCCTCGACGATCATCCGCTTGTCAAAGACGTCAACGCCGAGCACCGGGCGAGCTTGTCGCCCGTCGAGCGCACGTGCAAATCGATCGCCGACGCGACCGGTGCGCCGCTGGCTTTGTTCCTAGCCGTGGCGATTCAGTTCATATGGGTAATCGTCGGCCTCCTGACGCGTTGGGACCCCTATCCGTTTCCCTTTCTGCTGACATGTTCCAACATATTACAGCTCATCCTCATATTTATCATCGCCGTCGCCCAAAAACAGTCGAGCGAACATGCGGAATTGCGAGCAGAAGCTGATCACGACTCGATCGCGCGGCTCCTCCACCATCAAGAGGTACAGGAAGCGTTTCTCGTGCGCATAGCGATGCAAACGCGAGCCGATGTGGAGGACTTAAAGGCAGCCGTCGAGACATTGGTTCGGCCCGGCGCTTAAAGCCGTCGGAATGCCAGCCGACCAAGGGCCTGCACAGGCTTAGCTGTGCACTCCCTCGCGGCCGATCATCTCCTCGTAAATCTCCGCCGCTCGACGGACCGTGTCGATGTCGGTCGGCGGTTTGTCGTGGCGGATGCGCACGATGCGCGGAAACCGCAGGGCGAAGCCGCTTTGGTGCAGCCGGCTTCGATGAACGATGTCGAACGCTACTTCGATGACGATGCTCGGCTCGACGCAAAGCGCATGGCCTCTGACTCCGATAGTGTGCGAGAGAAACCAAGGCGTGAGGTCGGCGATCTCCGCATCGGTCAGGCCGGAGTACGCCTTGCCGATCGTCAGCAGGTTGCCGTCGGTGCCGCGCACCGCGAAGGTGTAGTCGGACAGGACACGAGCGCGTTTTCCGTGGCCCCACTCTACCGCGACCACGACGACGTCCAGCGTCGACAGCTCGCGTTTAAGTTTAAGCCACCATCTTCCGCGCCGCCCGGGGTGGTAAGTCGAGTCAATCCGTTTGAAGACCAGCCCCTCGTGGCCCGCGCTCGTGCAGCTTCAAACCGCTCGCCGACCGCAGTGCGCGTGACGTCGACTGCGATCGTTTCGTACGGAGCGAGCTTGGCGTGCGCGCAATCAGCCAGCAGCGCGGCTAGTCTTTGACGCCTTTGACCTAGCGACACATCGATCAAACGGTCTGGGCCGACGGCCAGCACGTCGAACGCCATTAACGTCACCGGCACCTCCGCCAGCAGTTCGGGTGATACGGTCTTGCGCTGCAGCCGGGCCTGCAGGTAGCGAAAGGGCAGCGCGTGCCCGTCGCGCTCGGCGATCAACTCGCCGTCTAGGATGAAGTCGCCGCGGATGGCCCCCACGGATTCGACTACTTCGGGATAGGAATGCGTCACTTCGATAAGAGTGCGGGAGAATATGCGCACCTTGTCGTCTTGCTTATGGACCTGCGCTCGAATGCCGTCGAACTTGGCTTCGACGATCCATAGCGCACCTGTGAGCTTTTCGCGTGTGGCACCGTACGGGATGGGCGACGCGAGCATAAAGCCGACCGGCGCCCCGTACACCATCCGTGCGTCCTCAAGCGTGTGAGTGCGGGCGGCCAACGCGACGCTGCCGAGGTCACCGCTCAGCATTGCCGCACGCCGCACGCTGGCCGGCTGCACCTCGAAGGCGGCCGCAATGGCGTCCACGACGAGGCCTTCGCGCAACCCGATGCGCAAATCGCCGGTCATGATCTTGACGACATACATGGCCTCGACCGGCTGCGAGCAGGCGCTCAATATAACCTCACACAGCCTGATGCGGCGTTTGGCGGCAGCTTTGCCGCGGCAAGCGGCGATTTGGCCGAAGAGCGATTTGAGCGAGGCCGGCGTCAACCGGTCACAGAAGAGCCCGGGGACCGCCGGCGGGGAAGCCTGCTCGGCAAGCGCGGCTCCTAGATCCCCGTGGCTACGATAGCTTTGCGCCAGCGCTGCGTCGCTGAATCTCCATGCTTGCTGCGCCGCGGCGATTATCGCGCCGCTGCCGAGTCCCAAGGTCGCCTGATCGCGCCTTGCTAGCGGCGAACCCGTCAAGAACGTGACGGCGGCGGGCAGATCGCTGCGATCAAGCGTTGTCAGGTAGGCGCGAAGCCGGTCGATCTTGCGCAGTTTGGCGGGCGTTTGGGCTATGCTGCGGCAAGTCTGGGCGAACTCGATCATGACCAGCTTACATAAGGCGCGCTAGGCGGCATCGTCAGGGTGGTGTGGCTAGAACATCCTTGAGCCGGCTATTACCATCATGCCGGCGATCGCCGGTCGCACCACTTTATCCGGCAGCCGAGTGCATAACTTGCTGCCGACGATCACGCCGGGAACGGAGCCCAGCAACAGATTCGTCGTGAGGTGGAAGTCGATGCTGCCAAGGGTGAAGTGACCGAAGGCTGCGACCGGAATGATCAGCGCGGCAAACGCCACGTCCGACCCGACGAGCGACTGCAGCCGGGCAGACGGCAGGATGAACAACAGCGCAGTCAGCGTGAGCGAGCCTGCCCCGATCGATGTGACGCTCACCAAAAATCCCACCACCGCTCCTAGTGCCATGATGATGTGCGCGCGCGGGCGCAACGGCACCCAGCCCTTGCCCTCGGCCCGCCGTCGTTTGACGAACTGAGAAACGATGATGATGGCCGCGATGACGAACATCAGCACGGCGAGGAAATGTTTGAGCCAGGCGTTCAACTGATCCAAACTCACGTGCTGTTTGACGTAACCCAGGCCGACGATGCCGACCACCGCGCCCGGAATACCGCCGATGGCCAGCAGCAGCACCAACTTCGGGTTGATCGTGCCTTGGCGATGATGTACGAAAGCGCCGACGATCTTTGTCGGCAGGCTGTATGCCAAGTCTGTGCCGACCGCTATCAACGGATGGACGCGCAGCATCAAGATCAGGATAGGCATCATGATCGAACTGCTGCCAACGCCCGAAAAACCTACTAAAGTGCCGACCACGAGGCCGGCTAGGGCGATGTGCCAATCCATGGATAGATCCTCAAGCGGCGCAGCTCTTACCTAGAGACTACCGTACTATCGGCATACGGCGTCCGACTAGATACGCGGGCGCTTGGCTCAAGTCCCTTAAGTCCACCAATTTGCTAGGTTATAGGGTCTCGCATTTCGGGACGAGCGGAGCCCAACCGTTTAGGTCCAAGACGTTCGAAAGGCCGCGTCCATCTGAGCGAATCCCAGTTCATGCAGTCCGTCCGCGCGCTTATGGCTCATCAGGATGACGTTAGGATCGTGGGCCGTCCGCTCGAGCGGAAAGTGCGGTTTCCAACCGTCGGCGATTGCCTGAGACACTGATTGCATGACGTTATCCTTCACGAGCGCGATGAAGCTGTCGGGCTGCTTAGATGGCGACCGGCCTGCGACGGCGCGTCGTGCCGTAGATGGCATACTCGCGAGCGCAGCGGCGCGCCGGCCACAATTGAGCGAAGCTGAACCTTGACGCGGCCGCGACGGCGGCGCTGATACATATGATGGATACCACAGTAGCTTTCAAGAGCGCGTCTCCTCTGAATTCCTGATCCGTGCTAGTGAGATGAGCCGTTGCCCAAGATGTTACAGTGCTGGAGGTTAAGGATGGGCTAGCCCGGGTAAACGCAGCCGTGACGCGCCGAACGGATGGAGAATGCAAGCAATGCGCAATG
>JALYUR010000097.1 GCA_030853635.1 Vulcanimicrobiota bacterium
GAACCGGGCTCCGGAACCGGTTGGTCCAGCGCATCGACATTTATCGGCGCAGCGCCGGCGAGCTGAACACGGGCGAGCTGATACTCCAGCGTGTCTTCAGCGCCATGCTTATCGAGCAGGACGTGGATCACGTTGGTGAGATCGTACGTCACGGCTCTTTGCCGATCGATCGACTTCTGCATGGCAGACGCGCTCTCGTGAAGCGCTCCGCGACGTTCCGAGTCGCTGGTTTCCTTGGCGGCTGCCAGCAAATCGTCGATTGCCCGCTGACCCGTAGCGGTGGCCTTCATCATGTCGCTCACCGTCGCAATGAGATGCACCCGGTCCTCGTACACGCGCAGCGCGCCGTCGCGCTGATTGTAATGAGCACGAATGGCGTTCAGACTGCTATCCACCACGTCAAGATGCCGGTCGTTGCTGACCAGCGCGCTAGCCGCGACGTTAAATTGGCTGACGAAACGAGTGCAAAAAGCGCTCGTGTACACGTGGCCGAGGGTTTTCAGCGGATGGCCAGCGTCCGGCGAAGCGGACGCATCGATGGGAGCCAGGCTCGCAATTGGAGCCGGAGCGGGGCCTTGGGCGGGTACGGGTGAAGACGACAGCACCAGCAGTAATCCGACGCCTAGCCCGGTAGCGGTAAAAACCCCGATGCGCATCTGGCGGTCTTTAGTTCCGCCGGGCGGGCAGACGCACCTTTGAAAGCGGCGCGTGTCGATGGAGTATGAAGTCATCGTGATCGGCGGCGGCATGGCAGGCATGTCGGCCGCGATGTTCCTGGGCCGCGCCGGCGTCTCGGTCGGCGTCTTCGATCAAGGCGAATCCAGTCTGCGGCGGGTGAGCCGGGTCAACAATTATCCAGGCTTTCCTGGTGGCATCGCCGGCCAGGCGTTGTTGGAGTCATGCAGGACGCAGGCCAGCCAGTCGGGCGCCGACGTGTTCGACGCTCGGGTGGAATCGGTCGGCACTCGGTCGCCGGGCTTCGTTGTGAACGCAGCGGCCGCGGCGTACCCGTGCGAGTACCTCGTGCTTGCATCGAACAAGCGCACCGACCTAGCTCAAGCGCTCGGTCTGACGTTAGGCGGCTTCGGTTCGCGATTCGTCGGCGTAGACGGGCGAGGCGAAACCGCCGCCGCTGGCTGCTATGCCGCCGGCCGTATCACCGGCCTGCCCAGTCAGGCGGTCATCTCAGCCGGCGACGGCGCAAAAACGGCGCTCGCGATCATCGAGCGCATACGCGGCGGCTATTACGTCGATCACGACGTCTAAGCGTTCCATGAGCGGCGACCCTTAAACCATTCGGTAAAGATCGATGCGGGTGATCGGCCGGCCGCCGGCGGTGTCTGCTTCTTCGCCTTTGATCTGGTAGCCCAGCCGCTCGTAATAAGGCGCTAGCTCCAACACAGCCGCAGTCTGCAAGAACACGATGCGGACGCGCTTGCGCTTGGCGTGCGATTCGACCGCGTCGATCAGCGCCTGGGCAATGCCTCGCCTGCGATGGCTGGGCAGCACACCTAAACGAAACAGCTGGAGCACCTGACGATCGTGGACGAAGGATACGCTGCCGACGGGAAGCCGCCCGCATAGCGAAATGTAAGCTCCCGCGTTTGGGCGCTTGAGGAAAGCGGCGACGTCAGCTTGCGTCAAGGACGGGTAGGGAACCAGCGCGGAGATCGTCGCGTAGGCTCTAGCGGATACATCGACGACAGTCGCCGCGTCGGCGACGCTTGCGCGCCGCACGCGCAGCATCTGAGCGGCATGAAGCGGTTTAGCGACGCTCGAAGCGCTGCGCATGGTCGACGTGTTTCGCCCGGGGACCTTTAGTTTCCTCAGCGCGGCTGGGAAACAAAACACTTGACGGCGCAAGATTCACGCAACGGCATTTCGGTCGCCGTAATAGGCGCCGGGGTGATGGGCAACGGCATAGCCCATAGCCTGGCGGTCGGCGGCTACCGCGTCACTCTGATCGACGCATCCGAACAAGCTTTAAGCAACGGGCACGAGACCATCGGCGCCAACTTGCAGCGCGCGGTCGAACGCGGCAAACTAGCGGCCTCAGAAGCCGGAGAGGCAGCCGCCCGTATCGCTTTGGGCCGCTCGATTGCAGACGCCGCCGCTGCGCAGCTGGTCGTCGAGGCGGTGCCGGAGCAGATGACAGTCAAACACGCAGTGTTCCGCGCGCTGCAGACGGTATGCGCGGCGCACGCGGTATTCGCCACCAATACATCGGCGCTCTCCATCACCGAGATCGCAGCCGGGGTGGATGACCCCGCCCGAGTGATCGGGATGCACTATTTCAACCCGGCGCACGTCATGCGGCTCGTAGAGGTCGTGCGCGGGCTGGAGACTAGCGATCGCGCAGTTTCGCTCGTCTGCGAGGTAGCCGCCCGCTCGGGCAAAGAGACCGTCATCATCAACGAGGCGCCCGGCTTTGCGACGAGCCGGATCAACGCGCTGATCGGCAACGAGGCGTTCTACATGTTGATGGAAGGGGTCGCAAGCGCACGCGACATCGACCGGGCCCTCAAGCTCGGGCTGAATCATCCGATGGGACCGTTCGAGATGATCGATCTGGTGGGCTTGGACACGCGGCTGCACGTGCTCGAATACCTGCACGCGACGCTGGGTGAGAAGTTCAGGCCATGTCCGCTGTTAGTCAAATACGTGAAGGCGGGGCGGCTGGGGCGCAAAGTGGGTCGCGGCGTCTACGACTATCCGGAGAGGGCGCGGCCCTAACGTTCGGCTTCTGGGCGGCGGCGCAACAGCGCCTGAAATGACGTAGCGCGCCGGGCGCCAGCGCGTCGTGATAATCTTCAAACAAGCGTCGCGCCCGGCCACCAGCCCAGTCTTTGGGAAGTAAAACGGGCGGCAGGTCGGGATCGATGTAAGGGAAGCGGCGGAAGTCGTGCGTGAGCGCGAAACGGGCGGCAAAAGCCTTGTCGTCGGACAGCTTTGCGAAGCCTAATCGGATGACGTCGCGGCGCTGCAGGGGCGCGTAATGGCTTACGAACCGCTCGTAGCGTTCGGCTATCGCCGCTAGGTCCCAGCAGCGTCGTGCCAATTCCTCATCTGATCCCGGTCCTGCCAAAGCCGCCGTAAATATTTTCGCGTAGCGACCCACGCCGTGGGCTTCCAACAACCCGTCGACTCGTTGCTCGACGGGCCGCGGACTGATATAGGCGCCGCCCCCCAAAGCTCCAAAGCCAAGCCATGCAAGTCGTTTGCGCATACGGTCCCGCAGCGAGCGCCGGCTCTCCGGAATCGAGTACGTGAGCAGGCACCATTTACCGCTCCATGTCCCTGAATGCGGCCCGTAGATGCGCTGAGTGCCCTCGGCGATGAGCGTGCGCCCGGCTCCAGTGAGCCCGTAGTGCGAGCGAGTCCCGCATCGGCGGGCGGCAAGCCAGCCGCGGCGCGCAAGCCGAGCTACCGCCGAGCGCACCGCGGCTTCCGATACGCCTAAAGGCTGCGCGAGCCTGATCAGACCGCCGAGTGAGACGTCTTCGCCGGTCGGGTATGCGTAATCGCCGAAGAGGGTGAACAACATGGAGCGCGGACTAAGCGGCGCCATGCCCTCGAAATGAGGGCGCGATTTGGGCTTGCGGGACGTCGACGGCGCTTGCGCCATGCCCATCCTTCTGCTAAGATAGCTGAGCAGTTTCTCTAACCGGTCGTGAAAATTATAGCACAAACTGCCGGAGGCTCCAACTAATGGCTCGCATCAAGACTTTTGACGACTGGGTGGAGGTCTGCCGACAATGGCAGCGGGACATCGACGTCGACCCTGAGATCTTCACCCGGGTGCTGGGCGGCTACGCGCTCGAGGCGAAGTACGGCGATTTGCACAGCGACGAGATAGAGTTCGGCGACTTTGCCGGCGACCGCAAGTGGGATAAAGTGCTCGACATCCCCGACCAGCGCATGCGCGATGCCGTGCTCAACATGATCATCTATCAAGGCGACACCGAATTCGCCTCCAACGAGCAGCAGCGGCTTCTATTGAGAAACGCTCCTTCCGACTACGACTTGCACTCGATCGCGCGGGTGTTCATCGAAGAGACGCGGCACGGCTATCAGATGTGCCATCTGCTCATCAACCACTTCGGCAACGACGGCCGCATAGAAGCCGAAAAAATGCTGCAGCGCCGGGCCGACCAGGGGACCCGGCTGCTCAACGCGTTCAACACCCCGGTCAAGCATTGGCTGGATCTTTACGCGTATCAGAACTACATGGACCGCGACGGCAAGTTCCAGCTGCAGATGCTGTCGCACTCGGGCTTTGCGCCGTTATCGCGCAGCATGGGGCCGATGTTGCGCGAAGAGTCGTTCCACCTGGGCGCGGGAGTGACCGGCTTGCGGCGGGTAGCCAAGGCCGGCGTTGTTCCGGTGCCAATCCAGCAGAAGTACCACAACAAGTGGCTGTCCGGGTCGTTGGATCTTTTCGGAAACGATCACTCGTCCAGCGCAACCTGGTCATATATCTGGGGAATCAAGGGCCGGCCCGACGAGGAGCGAGAAGAGCTGCCGGCGGACCGCGAACGCCTCAACGAACACGCGCGTAAGGCATACTACGACGAAGTGTCGAAAATCATCGGGCAGATCAATGCGATACTACCGACCGACCAGAAGCTATACGTGCCCGACATCCGCTTCAACCGCCATATCGGCGAGCACGCGGGCAAACGCTATGCCGTCGACGGCAGAGTGCTCGACAGCGATCAGTACGAGGAACATTTGCGTGAAACGCTGCCGACAGAGGACGATGAGAAGCTGGTCATGGAACTGATGAAGCGCAGCGATTGGGTTGCGCCCAAAGCCGCATAAAGGACGGACAAGATGGCAATCAACGTGCAGCCGGACGTAGGCCAGGCCGCAGCTGAGGGGAAAAACGGCAAGTCGCTCGTGCGCTACCGCAAGGAAGGCGAGCAGATAGCGGTCATCACGCTCGACGACCCCCCGGCTAATACGTACTCCTACGAGATGATGCGCCAGCTCGACGACGCTATCTTGACGGCCCGCTTCGATAACCAAGTCGAAGTCATCGTCTTGACCGGCGCGGGCGACAAGTTCTTCTGCGCGGGCGCCAACATCACGATGCTTCAGACCGTCGATCCGACGTTCAAGTATTACTTCTGCCTGCACGCGAACGAGACGCTCACGCGTTTCGAGCAGACGCCCAAGATCGTGATCGCCGCCTTGAACGGGCATACGGTGGGCGGGGGCCTGGAGATAGCGATGGCGTGCGATATTCGCCTGGCGCGCAAGAACGCGGGCAAAATCGGCCTGCCCGAGGTGGCGCTGGGCGTTTTGCCTGGAACCGGCGGCACGCAGCGCATGACGCGCTTGGTCGGGCGGGCCAAAGCCCTCGAATTGATGATCACCGGACGAACTTTCTCTTTCGAAGAGGCGGCTGAACTGGGCCTGGTCACCGAGATCTTCGAAGGCCACGCGGATGAGTTTCTCGCGCAGGTGCTGGCCTACGCGCGCCAGTTCACCACTCCCAACAAAGCGTCAAAGGCCGTCGGCAACATCAAACGCGCAGTCGTATCGGGCGGCGAAGTGCCCTTCTCGGAATCATTGGCCATCGAAAGGGAGCTGCAGCAGCTGCTGTTCCAAAGCAAAGACGCAAAAGAAGGCCTAAACGCCTACGTCGAAAAGCGCATGGCCAAGTTCAACGCCGAATGACGCGGCCGCGGCACGCCCGGACCAAGGGAACGGCGCGCGACGCCGCTCTCTTCTTTTTTATGCCCGTCTGACCGAGACTCGCGCCGGGGAGGGCGCCTTACTAGCCTGTACACCTAGGCGTGGAACAGATGAGTCTCGGCGAGGCCGTTGAGGATGAATTGCACGGCTAGCGCCGAGAGCACGATGCCTAAAAGCCGCGTGACGACGGCCACGCCGGTCTTTCCGGCGACGCGCAGCACGAGCCCGGCGCCGCGCATGCACAGCCAGGTTACCAACAAGGCCAGTCCGTACGCGACGAAGACGATCGCCAGCTTCTGCTTGTCTCCTTGACTAAGACTGACGAGCAGCAACACCGTCGCAATGGTTCCCGGACCGGCGATCATCGGAATGGCGAGCGGAAACACCGCTACGTTGTCGTGCTCGATCGCGTCTTTTTCCTCTTCGGGAGTCTTCTTCGCGCCCGACGGCCGCGCGAACAGCATATCGATGGAGATCAGCAGCAGCAGGATGCCGCCGGCGATGGAAAAGGCCGACAGCGTGATCCCCAGGTAGTGCAAGAGACCGCGGCCTAAGACGGCCATGAACACGATGACCGCGCTGGCGACGAGCACCGCGCGATCGACCAGCTTGTTGCGCACCTGAGCGGATGCGGTCGCCGTTACCGAAAGGGTGAGCGGCACCATGCCTACCGGATCGATGATGGTAAAGGCCGTTGCCGCCGCGGTTATGGCAAAGGCGACATTCATGGCGCGACTTTAGGGAAGCCGCCGGCTCCTCCCTAGCGTTAGGCCGTTTCCTCTATCATGGCGGAGAACCGATCGACTAGACCGGGATCGAATTGCGTGCCCGCGCCGCGGCGCAGTTCGCTCAGCGCCGCCGAAACGCTCATCCCTTTATGGTACGGCCGATCCACGAGCATGGCGGAAAAGGCGTCGATTAGCGTGACGATCCGCGCGAGCAGCGGGATGTCGGTGCGCGCGAATCCATCGGGGTAACCTTGGCCGTCGAAGCGCTCGTGATGATGCATGACGCCCACCGACGCGTCTTTGAAGCCCGGTATGTGCTCGATCAGCATAGCGCCGACGTGCGGATGGCGTTTGATGGCGGCATACTCATCGTGGGTGAGGCGCCCGGGCTTGCGCAACACCTCTTCCGGAATGGCTATTTTGCCGACGTCGTGCAGCACGCTGGCTAGCAGCAAGGACTCGGTCATCTCCGGCGTCAGGCCCAGGCGCGTTGCGAACTGCTTTGCGACGGCGTTGACGTGCTCGAGATGAGTGCGAGTCGCCGGATCGCGGGCCAGCAGAGCACCGAGCAGCTCGGCGACCGGGGCGAAGTTGCCTTCGAGGCGCAATTGAGTGGTTCCGATGCGCTGCATGCGCGCCATCGGACGGCCTTGACGCTTGCTCTGATACAGCGCCGCATCGGCTTTGCTTATCAGCGCTGCTGGGGTCGGGCCGTCGGCCGGAAAGGCCGCTAAGCCGATCGAGCAGTGCAGCGGTATGGCCGATCCGTCCTCAAAGCGCAACTCCCGTTCGGCAAGTTCCACCTCGATGCGGTCGGCGATGACCAGCCCATGCTCCTGGTCAGTCTCCGGCAATATCACCATGAATTCATCGCCGCCGTAGCGGCCGATGATATCCGAGCCACGGCAGGTGGCTTGCAGCACCGACGTAAGCTTGCGCAAAGCCTCGTCGCCGATGGGATGTCCGTACGAGTCGTTCACGAGCTTGAAGTTGTCCAGGTCGAGCATGAGCACTGCTAACGGTCGGTTGAAGCGCCGGGCGCGCAGCACTTCTTCGTCCAACCGCGTTTTTAAATAGCGGTGATGGAACAGGTTTGTGAGCGGGTCGCGATCGGCGCGGTTCTTGGCGTCGCCGAAGAGTTGAGCGTTCTGAATCGCGAGGGCGAGCTGCTCGGCGATAGCTGTCAGCAGCCGGACGCTGGCCTCGTCGTAGGCGCCCTCGCCGTAGGATTGCGCCGAAACGACCCCAATCGAGCGGTCGCCGATTCGCAGCGGCGCCATGGCCACCGACCGGACCTCGCGGTTGTTGCTCACGACGTTGCGATGCGATTGGCGCTTGATCTCCTTGGAGTTTTGCATGACGACGGCGGTGCCCGACTCCATCACCCGCCGGGCGAAAGAATTCTCCAACGGCTGTTCCTGGCGCAGGGCGTCGACCACAGCGTTCTCGATGCAGTACTCCATGCACAAAGACTTGCCGTCGGGTGACTCAAGCGCTACGAAAAAGATCGGCGCGTCGACGACTGCGCGTACTTCGTCGCAAACCGTCTGGTACAGCGACTTGAGGCTCAGCTGAGTGGACAGCGCCCTGGACACATGCGCCAAGAGGGTCAATTCGCGCGAGTGCTGTTCGGCGGCCTCGAAGTGCTGGGAGTTTTCGACGGCGATCGTCGCCTGTTCGGCGATGGCCACCATGAGGTCCCGATCGCGTTCTGTGTAGGCGCGCGCACGTGGGCTCTGGACGGAAATGGCACCGATGGTGCGCGGGCCGACGCGCATCGGGACGACCAGCGCGGAAACCACGTCGTCTTCATCGCCGCGAACGATTGAGGGATAAAACTCCCATTCCTGCGCGCTCTGAACCAAAAGCGGAGCGCCATCGCGGAAGACGTGGCCGCTCAAGGAGCCTTGGAGGGGTATGGCTTCCTCGACCTCGATAAGCCGATAGTGATCGACGCAGTAGGCTATGGTCATGCGCCCGCGCTCGGAAGATCCCAAGGCTATCCAAAATGTCCCCGCATCCATGACGCCGCCGACCAGCCGGTGCAGGCGCGCGAACAAGCGTGGCAGATTACGTTCGGATGAGAGCACGCGCGCAGTCTCGAGCAACATCTTGAGCTCGGTGCTGCGCCTCCGGATCTCTTCGGCGGCGTTAGAATTGCGAACGACCAAAGCGGCCACGTCGCCGGCGGACGACGCGTAGTTGAGGTCCTGCGCGTCGTACATCCCTTCAAGCGGGTTGCGCATGGCGATATAGCCGACGACGTCCGCGTCCAGCACCAGCGGCGCGACGATGATTGAGCCGGGACTGTCGTCGGCCGAACGCAGAAAGCCGCCGGTCGGAAGTTTGGCCAAGCGGCCGAACAGCGTGACCTTTTTCGCGCGCAAGGCCTGTTCGATGTGGCTGCGGTCTATGACTGGAAGAGCATCTCGGTCCTCGAAGTTGCGCTGATAACGGATTCTGAAACCGTCCGGCGCGGTTCGGTCAGCGACGGCGGCGATGAAGATCGGCGCGTCCACGTACACGCGCAGCAACGCGTGCAAGTTGCTGAAGAAGTGGTCTTGGGGCCGCCCTGAAGTCAGCGCCAAGAGCGCGGGATAAAAAGAAGACTGCCACGGGACTGCAGACGCCGGTTCGCCCGCGTCGGGCGCGCGTCGCAACCCGCCGGCGGACTCGACGTTCGGGGCTGCCGGACTGACGGATCGCAGAATGACTCTTCCCCCCAGTATCTATTGTGTTCGACAAACCCGACCGGTCAATCGTGACGCCGGGCGGGCGTGCAACGTCGCGTGAGCTATCGTGCGCGGGGTCACAATGGCGGGCAGCCGGGCACGTCGACGTCGCAAGGGCACAGCAGGCGCGGCACGAACGTAGCGCAGCCGATGCCGATCGAGTGCGTTGAAATAACGCCGCAAAAGGAAGTCTATAGGCCCGGCGACGTGCTCAACGTCAGCGTGGGTTTTCGGCCGCCGTTCGTCGGCGAGTGCGAGCTGGGGTTGGCGCCGAGAAACGCGGGGCCGTCCAAGCCGTTCAAACGGACCGTTTTTGCCAGGAGCGGCTCTGGGCTGTACGAGGGCCAAGTGCACGTCCGGCTCGACCACATCGGGCCTTGCGTGTTGATGGCACGGCTCACGCAGGCCGGCGAAGAACCGACGACGGTCGCGGCGGCTGAGACCACGATCGAAGTGCGTCCGATCCGGCCGTTATGAGTTTTGCAGCGTGCAGGAGAGTACCAGACGGGACGAAAATCCGCGCGCATTCAAGTCGCCAGACCGGAGGGCTGACATGAGGCGTACGACCAAGAAGCGCGGCACGACGAAGAGTTCCAAAGCGCCCAAGACGGGGGCCAAAAAACGCAGGGCTTCGCAAGCCAAGCCGTCCGGCAGGCGTAAGTCACAAAGCGCCACGCGCGCGAAGAAGAGCACGTCCAAGAAAAGCAGCGGCGCCAAAAAGAGCGCCCGCGCTAAAAAGAGCCCTGCCACCAAGAAGTCGACGCGCGCGAAAAAAGCGCCAGCGCGGGCGAGAGCTAAGCCCTCCACCAAGAAGCCGGCGAAGAAACAGACCAGCCGCGCTTCGAGCGAGGACTCAAAGACCGGATCGGCCCCAATGCGCGCGGCCGGCTCGTCGTCTAAGGCGGGTCGGGGAGCCGGTTCGACCGGCGGCAGTTCCCGCAAAACTTCCGAGGTGGGTACGCCGACCGCCAAGAGTCCCGCTGGCTCCAAGGGAGCGAGAGGCCGCGGGAGACAGCGCGAGACGACGGCTTCGGATACAGCCAAGCGCACGCGAGCCGACTCGGAATCTCCCGACTCAGTGCTCGCCGTGGAAGAGTTCGAAGAGGAAGAAGAGTTCGACGAAGGCTACGGTGATGAAGACGAGGAGTTCGAGGCCGAGACGGCCGACGAAGAGTTCTAGGCCAAGGCCGCAACAGGCACGAGGTGAGACCGCCGGTCTCACCTCTTTACTTTTTGTAGAGGCGGCCGCCGCATCGCTGTGGACGTATGCGCTATGCGCCGCATTAGCCGATCGCGGATCGACCCTCAAGTTGACCAAATCCCTCGCCGACCGCGGCGCCGACGAGTCGAATTGCAGCGTATCGCTGATCGTGCCTATGCGCAACGAGGAGCGCAACGTCCGCGATTGGATCACAGCTGCGGCCGCTCAGACTCATCCAGCGATCGACGTCATCGTCGCCGACGACAGCTCGACTGACGACACATACAAGCTCGCGCTTGCGGCGGCGGCAAGGGACCCTAGGGTCCAAGTAATCGGCTGTCTGCCGCCGCCTGCCGGTTGGGTCGGCAAGCCGTGGGCCGCCTATTGCGGCGCCACCGCGTCAGCGTCGCGGTGGCTGCTCTTCAGTGACGCAGATATCCGGATGGCGCCCGAGACGGTCGGCAGCGCGTTGGCCGCCGCGCGCGCGCAATCCGCGGACGTCGTGTCGCTGACCGCAACGCTCGAGGCGCGAGGCTTGTGGGAGACGATCGTCTTGCCGGCCATGGCGTCGCTCATCGCCACCGGCTATCCCATGTTCCTCATCCACAGCGACCGTTCGGCGGTGGCCTTAGTCTGGGGAGCCTTTATCTTAGTGCGGCGCGATGCGTACTTTCGCTGCGGGGGTCACGCGGCCGTGCGCGGCGAGATCGCAGAGGACCGGGCTTTGGCGCAGCGGCTCAAGGCCTTCGGTTACCGCATCCGACTGTTCGACGGAAGTTCAATCGCGAGCGTGCGGATGTACCACGGCTTCGCGGAGATGTGGGAGGGTTGGCGCAAGAACCTTTACGATGGTGCGCGCCGTAATCCGGTTTACGCGGCCCTGTTCGTCATGGCTGCCATAGCCGCGCTCGTCCTGCCGTTGCCGCTGCTCGGATATCTGCTCGTCGTCCGTGCCGCTCGTCGTTGGAGCCGCGGCCAAGGCGTTCTGGCCGTCCTGTGCGGTTTGGCAGCGGTTTGCGCGATCTGCGTGCGACGCCTGCGCGATCCAGCTGTCGGCGCTCCGCCGTCTGCGGCGCTCGGTACGCCGCTAGCCGGCGCTTACATCGCCGCAGTGATGGCAGCCTCGGCTTGGCGCTGCTTAAGCGGCCGAGGTCAAACGTGGAAGGGCCGTACCATCACCTAACGCGGTCTACGGTCCGGCGCCGACCCAGGCCGAGCCGTCGGAGTACAGCTCTTTCTTCCAGATCGGCGTGGTTTGTTTGAGCCGATCGATGACGAAGCGGCAGGCATCGAAGGCGGCGGCGCGATGAGCCGCCGCAACCGCCACGACCACGCTGACATCCCCGACGGACAACGAGCCGATCCGGTGATGGATGACCACCTCGATGATGTCAAAATCGCGCCGCGCCTCAAGCGCGATCCTCTGAAACGAAGCATCGACCATTTCCGGATAAGCTTCGTACTCGAGTGCGACGACTTGGCGGCCGTTCGAGCGCTCGCGCACGCGGCCGACGAAAGTCACGACACCGCCGGCGCCATCGGTCCGGACGAGTTGCGCGATGGCCGATTCGTCGAGCTCGTGGTCGCTTAGCTGCAGCAGATGGCTCACCCGCCTGCGACCGGCGGCAGCAAAGCGACTTCGTCCCCGTCATGCAGCGTCGTTTGCGGCGATGCTTGCTCTCGATTGACGGCGAAGACCGTGTTAGGCGTTTCGCGCAGGCGCGGATGCGCCGCGCACAGTTGAGAAAATAGCTGGGCGGCCGTCGCTCCGTCGCGAACCTCCGCTTGAACGTGGGATCGCCCCACCGCCTCGCGCTGCGAGGCGAAGAGCCGCACGTTGACGCGCATCATCTACTAGAGACTACCGCACGGCACCGGCACAGTCTTGCAGCCGCGTGCAAAGCCGCCCGACCGTCATAGCCGGCTGTCCGACCCCGGGCGCTCGCGCCTAGGGATTGTCGCCGCCGGCTTCAAACATGGCAGTTCTCTTTTTGCCGCCCACCCGTTGTGAGGACCGCCGATGCCGTTTCAAGTGCCGCCGCTGCCCTATGGTTACGATGCTCTGGAACCCTTCATTGACGAGCAGACGATGACGCTGCATCACGACAAGCATCATGCCACTTACGTGACCAACCTCAACGCCGCTTTGGCCAACTATCCGGATTTGGCGGGCATGAACGCCGAAGCGATCTTGCGCGATCTTAACCGCGTACCCGAAGACGTGCGCAGCGCCGTGCGCAACAACGGCGGCGGTCACGTCAACCATTCGATGTTGTGGCAGATCATGGGCCCCAATCACGGGGCCGCTCCCTCGGGGCCGGTGGCCGAAGGCATCACGCGTGCGTTCGGCGACTTTACGACGTTCAAGAAGCGGTTTAACGAGGCAGGAACCAAGCAATTCGGCAGCGGCTGGGTGTGGCTCGTGCGGTCGAAGGACGGCAACCTGGAGATCATCACCACGCCCAATCAGGACAACCCGATCTCTCAAGGGCATCATCCTATTCTTGGAAACGATGTCTGGGAGCACGCATACTACCTCAAGTACAACAACCGCCGGGCCGACTATCTGGAGGCCTGGTGGAACGTCGTGCGCTGGGATCACGTGAACGAACGGTTTAACACCGGCGGGTGAGCGCAAACCGCATCGGCGCGCCAGCGGCGGCGCGGCTGCTCGACGGCAAGACGGCGCTGGTCTCGGGCGTCGCAAACCGGTGGAGCATCGCGACGGCTATCGCGCGGGCATACAGCGCCCATGGCGCGGCTCTAGTTCTCACCTATGAAGGCGATCGCACGAAGCCGGAAGTCGAGAAGCTGGCGGCCGAACTCGGCGACGCGATCGCGGCGCCGTGCGACGTAAGCAGCGATGCGAGCATCGCCGAACTGCGACAAGCGTTGTCGTCGCGCGGCGTCAAGCTCGATGCGCTCGTGCACAGCATCGCCTTCGCGCGCAAAGAAGAACTCAGCGGGAAGTACATGGCGACGTCCCGAGCGGGCTTCGCCCTGGCGTTGGATATCAGCGCCTACTCCCTCGTCGTGCTATGCCGGGAGATGGCCGAGCTATTGACGCAAGCCGCATCAGTCGTCGCGCTGACGTACCTTGGATCGGTGCGGGCGGTACCCAACTACAACGTCATGGGCGTGGCCAAGGCGGCGCTGGAGTCATCGGTTCGCTATCTCGCCGCCGACTTGGGCGAAATGGGCGTGCGCGTCAACGCCATATCCGCCGGACCGATCAAGACTGCCTCGGCGCGCGCCGTGAGCGGGCTGAGCACCATACTCTCCGAGATGACCAAGAAGGCGCCGTTACGACGCAACGTCAGCGCGGACGACGTGGCCAATGCGGCCGTCTTCTTGGCCAGCGCGCTGTCGGACGCCATCACCGGTCACGTGCTTTACGTCGATGCCGGTTACAACGTCATGGCCATGACGTAAGCTCCAAGCCGGAAGCAAAAGGTTCGACCTTGCCGGACGCCCAACCACTAACTTCCCTTTGACGCCGGGAGGGGTGAGACGGATGGGTCTGACTTGGCAGGATGTCGACGACATCGGTTTCGAGCTTGGCCAAGCACATCCGGATCAGGATCCGGCGATCCTCGAGATGCCGGCGTTACTGCGCATGGTAACCGAACTGGATGACTTCGAGGACGACCCCGAGCGGGTCGACGAGGCGACGCTGCAGCGCATCGCCGTGGCTTGGCGCGAAGAGCTCGCGCAAAACGCTTGACGTAAAGATCGCTCTTGCCGCCCACAACGCATGGGCGGCTGATCGGCCGCGATGGACGCCACACTTCGTCTGTTTCCCCTGAACACCGTGCTCGTACCCGGAGTGGCGTTGCGTCTGCACATCTTTGAAGACCGCTACAAGCAGATGATCGGCGAGTGCATTGACCAAACCGCACCGTTCGGCGTGCTGCTCGACCGCAACGGCGCCGAGACCGGCGACGAACTGGATCCCGTCGACGTCGGCACGACGGCCGAAATTCGCGAGGTGACGCGGCTGCCTCAAGGCCGGTTGTTCATAGTAACTCGCGGCGTTCGACGCTTTAAAACGCTGAGCATGGTCGACAAGGAGCCGTTTTTGGTCGGCCACGTCAGGTACCTGGACGAGCCATCCGGTCCGACCGACGCGGCCCAAGCCCTGCGCGAAACGGCGGTCGAACGTTTCAAGCAGTACCTGCAGGCGCTGCTTTCCATCTCGGGGCAGCAACTCGAGCGAGTGCAATTGCCTGACGATGTCGTCGCCGCTTCGTATCTGATCGCCGACGCCTTGCAGGTGGACACGCAGGCCAAACAGCGCTTGCTGGAATCCGAGTCCGCGACGGACAGACTGCGTGACGAACTCAAGATCTTGCACGATGAGACGCAGCGCATCCGCGCCATGCAAGCGGTCGGCTCGGCCGCGGCCCTAAAAAAACGCTCTGCATTCGCCGCCAAATTTTCCCTGAACTAGTCATGCCGCGCAGCGCCGCCGGGCCGCCGGCCGTCGCACGACTGCGCGCGTCGCTCGAGCGCATCCCCGCCGCGCGCTTGACTGACGAACGCGCCCGCCGCGCCGCCGTCTTAGTGCCGATCGTCGGTGCGGGCAGACCGCGGATATTGTGCCTCGAAAGGTCGCAAGAAGTAACCGACCACAAAGGAGAGATCTGCTTTCCCGGAGGCATGATCGAGCCGGCGGATTCGTCGTCTGAGGCGGCCGCGCTGCGCGAGTGTTGGGAGGAAGTGGCGCTTGCGCCCTCGCTGGTCGACGTCTTGGGGAGGCTGGACGACCAGCGCACCGGCCTTAGTAACTTTATAATCACCCCGGTGGTAGGATACATCGAGCGATTGCCGCCGCTGCAGGTCCAGGCGCGTGAAGTCGCAAGACCGATTTTGATCGACGTCCAAGCGCTGCTGGGCGGCGCGCAGCATGTCTGCGCAAGCTTCGGCGGCGGCGTGCGGCGGTCGAACCACGAGTACGTCTGCGACGGAAACCGCATCTGGGGCGTGACGGCCCGAATTCTAGCAACCCTTTTTGCTATGTGGCCCAACCGGCTGTAGGAGCGATGAAATGAACGCAGCTCTTTGCGAACGCTGCGGCAAGCAGCCGGCGACGGCCAGCGATTCGGGCTGGAAGCAAGGACGACTTGTCGTCCAAGCGGTTTGCGCCACGTGCCTGGCTGCGCAGATGCGCGGGCGGATTTTAGGCGCCGGCACGGCGGCGCTCGCGGTGCTGGCGGCCGGCTTGGGAGCGGCGGTGGTGGCCGAGCGGCGGGCCCAAGACGTTAAGTCGGGCAAGCCGGCCTGGTCGGCGACCGGCATGTTCGCTCGTTCCAAGACCCCGACACTTGATTCTTTTTCCCGCGACCTCACCCAACTCTCGCTCGAGGGGCGCATCGACCCAGTCATCGGCCGGGCCGCGGAGATCGATCGCGTCGTGCGCATTCTCGCCCGGCGAACCAAGAACAATCCCGTACTGATCGGTGAAGCCGGAGTCGGCAAGACGGCCATCATCGAAGGCCTGGCGCTGCGCATCGCCGGCGGCGATGTTCCGCGGTCCTTGGCCGGCCGGCGAATTTTAGCGATTTCGTTCGCCGGCGTCGTCGCCGGAACGAAGTACCGCGGCGAATTCGAGTCGCGCCTGAACAAGGTGCTCGAGGAGCTGCGGCGCACGCCCGAGGAAGTCATTTTGTTCATCGACGAGCTGCACACGATCGTCGGCGCCGGAAGCGCCGAAGGGTCGACCGTCGACGCCGCTAACATGCTCAAGCCAGCGTTGGCCAGGGGCGACATCCGCTGCATCGGCGCGACGACGCTCGACGAATACCGCCGCTACATCGAAAGCGACGCAGCGCTCGAACGGCGGTTCCAGCCGATCATCATCGAAGAACCTTCGCCGGCCCAAACTCTCGATATGCTCGTGGGGCTGCGCAAGCGCTACGAAGCGCACCACGCGGTCCAGATACCCGACGAAGCTCTGCTGGCCGCGGTCGAGCTGAGCGCGCGCTACATCTCGGACCGCCACTTGCCAGACAAAGCCTTCGACTTGCTCGACGAAGCGTGCGCCATGGTAGCGCTCAGGGGCGAACCGGCCTTGAGCCGAGCGGCGATCGCTCAAGTTGTGGCCGGCTCGACCGGCATTCCAATCGACACCCTCCAAGAGGCGGAGGCCCAAAAGCTGCTGCACTTCGAGGATGTGCTGCGTCAACGGCTGGTCGGCCAAGATGCCGCGGTCAAAGCCGTCGCCGACTGCGTGCGGCGCACGCGGGCCGGTCTCAAAGAGCACCGCGGACCGCTGGGCGCATTGCTTTTCGTCGGGCCGTCCGGAGTCGGCAAGACGGAACTGGCTCGAGCGACGGCGGCTGCGCTTTTTGGCAGCGACGAAGCCTTGGTGCGCTTCGACATGTCGGAGTTTTCCCAACCGCACTCCGCCGCCCGGCTCGTCGGTTCGCCGCCCGGCTACGTGGGATACGAGCGCGCCGGCGAACTGACGGAGGCCGTTCGGCGAAGGCCTTATTGCGTCGTCTTATTTGACGAAGCGGACAAGGCCGATGCCGCCGTCATCTCCCTGCTGCTGCAGCTGCTCGACGATGGCCGGCTGACCGACGCCCAAGGTCGCGTGGTGGATTTTCGCAACGCGCTCGTCATTGCGACCGCACATCTGGCCGACGGCGAAGATCCGGCTGCTTTGGGGGGCGTGTTTCCGACCGAGCTGCTTAACCGCCTCGACGACGTAGTACTGTTTCGTTCGCTCGATCGCGACCAGTTGAGAGCGGTCACCAAACTACAAGTTCAACCGTTGGTCGCGGCCGCTGCGGAGCAGGGCGTCAGCCTGACGTTTTCCGATGCGGCGCTCGACTCGATCGCAGCAGAAGCGGACGATCCGCGTCAAGGAGCGCGGATCTTGCGGCGCATTGTAGAGCGACGCGTGCGCGCGCCGCTGGCCAAGGCGATGTTGGGGGGTCAGTTCGTGCGCGGCCAAGCCGCCAAGGTCGATCTGGCGCCGGACGGTTCCATGACGCTGATCTGAAGCCGCAGCCTAAAGGCAGGTCTTAGAGCGTCGCGGAGTAGCCCTTCAGTATCTCGTGAATGCGCGTCGTTATAGTTAGCGCGTCATCGAACTTGCGCTGCCACAGGTTGCGGCCGAAGATCAGGCCCGTGACGCCTGCATCCATGCCCAAGCGCGCTTTGCGCAGCAGGTCATCGTCGCCGATCTTGCTGCCGCCGGATATGAGGACAAGCGTCCGCCCGGCCGATCTGACGATCTTGCGCATGGCGTCTTCCTCGGACATCGTCAAAGCGTTGTAAGGTTTCGGCTGCTTGTCAGCGCTGCCGCTCATGGTTGGGACGTTCAGCTTCACGATGTCGGCGCCCATCTCGCAGGCCATGCGGGCCGCATAATCGACCGCGTACAGCGAATCCTGGCCGCCCTTTTCCTTGATGGCCTTCCCGCGCGGGTAAGACCAGACCACGAGCGGCATGCCGTAGCGGTCGCAATCCTGGCGAACCTCGGCCAGCTGGGCGATGTCTTCATCCTGACGGGGGCTGCCGACGTAGAGCGTGTAACCCACCGCGTCCGCGCCGATGCGGACCGCGTCTTCGACGCACGCGGTCAGCGGGGAGAACGGCTCGTCGTCGCTGGGTATGTTGGTCTTTCCGTTTATCTTGAGAAGCAGCGGGACCTTGCCGGCATACTTTGCGAAATACTTCGCCGCCAGGCCGTAGTGCAACGCGATACCGGAATAGTTGCCCTCGAGCGCAAGACGATATTCAAAATCCGGATCGATGCTTTCCGGGTTGTCGAAGAAGTCGACCGGTCCATGCTCGATGCCTTGATCTATCGGCAGCAGCAGCAGGGTGCCGTTGCCGGGTCCGTATTCGTACAAGAAGCGGTGCAAGCGAGCCCGCTTGCCGGCCGAGACGGCCAAATCATCGAGCGTAAAACGTTGAACCTTAGTGAGCATTCCAACCTCCGGGCGCAACTTCGAGGGCGGTCGTTTTTCAACTCTCGAGCTTTGCCTACCTAGGCCCAACGGGTGGCACGGCGCCCGGCGCTGCTTCCACCGTCTCAGCGACGATGCGGCGCCTGGGCGCAAGAAGATTGTCCAAGCCCATCACGTTCCCGGTAGGCAAGACAAAATGAATGAAGCTCAAAACGGCCGCGACGGTGTCCAAGGTCGCGTAACCGCTCGGGCGGTGGAAGTCGCCTTTAGCCGCCCAATAATTGAGCGCGAGCAATGTCCCGACCAGGCCGCCTACTCGGGTCAGCAGGCCTAACAGCAGCGACACGCCGGTCAGCGTCTCCCCCCAAGCGACCAGGTGCGCGAACACCGTGACGTTAGGCAAAACCGTATTGGCGATGAAATCATGATACGGGCCGCTGGTGTGGCCGATCATCTGGCCGATGAGCGTCGCGCATTCCCCCCCGGGGGCGGCCCATTGCGGATCGCGGACCTTGCCCAGTCCGTGCATGATCCAAAAGAAGCCGGTATAGAACCGGACCAGCGCAAGCCAGCGCGCGTAGGTAGGGGCTAGGGGCAGCATGGGCCGCTTTACGGCCGACCGCCGCGCCGTCCCTGCGTCGGCTGGGGCAAGAAAGCCGTCAGTTGCGTCAAAGGACGGGTAGTGGAAGTGTTCGACATTACTGTCATCGGCGGCGGCCCGAGCGGTCTGTTCGCGCTCTTCTACGCCGGCATGCGCGGCGCTAAGGCTAAGGTCATCGACGTTTTGCCCGAACTGGGCGGACAGCTGTACGCGCTCTATCCGGAAAAATACATCTACGACATGCCGGGGTATCCCGCGGTGCTTGCTCAGACGCTCGTAGACGCTTGCGTCGAGCAGGCGATGCAGTGGCCGCACGCCGTTTGCCTGGGCGAGCGCGTCACCGCCATCCAAACTATGGCGGACGGCGTGCTTGAGGTGAACACTGACAAAGCCGAGCACCGGACGAAGACCCTCATTTTGTGTACCGGCATCGGCGCCTTTACGCCTCGAAAGCTGCCGGCGCTTTCAGCTGTTGCCTTCGAGGGCAAAGGGCTTTATTATTACGCCCGCAGCTTCGATGAGTTCACCGCCAAGCGGGTGATCGTCGTGGGGGGCGGCGATTCAGCAGTGGATTACGCCTTGGCCTTAGCCCCCAAAGCCGCCCGGGTGACCGTCGTCCACCGCTCGGCTTTTCGCGCCCACGCCCACACGGTCGATAAACTGCACGCATCACCGGTCGAAGTCCGCCAGCCCGACTTCGAGGTGACTGCGGTCTTGGGCAACGGCAAAGTCGAGGCCGTGAAGTATGCCAATCGCAAGACCAAAGAGGAGTTCACCCAAGAGTGCGACGCGCTGCTGTGCGCGCTCGGTTTCGTCTCCGACCTCGGCACGCTCGAGCAATGGGGCATAAAAGTGGAAGCGCACGGGGTCGTCGTCGATACCGTGACGATGGAGACCAGCGTCAAGGGAATCTACGCTGCCGGCGACATCATACATCACGCCGGCAAGCTGAAGCTGATCGCTTGCGGGACCTCCGAAGCGGCGATCGCCGTCAATCAAGCGATGGCTTACATTAGCCCGAAGAACAAGCTGCAACCAGCCCACTCGAGCAATCTCACGCTGCCGATCACGAAGAAGTTGAACCTGGACACCGACTGACTAGAGCCGCTGCATGGGCGAGCGAGCCGGGGAACCCGAGCGCAAACGCATGCGTTGCCTTAGCATGAAAACTCTGCTCCTCGTGCTGGTCGCCGTCACGCTCGCCTCGACCGCAAAGGCGGACACGCCGCAACCCGCTGACATCGTCGCCAAAATGGCGGCCGTCAATGCTGATCTCCAGTCCTACAAGGTAAGGATTCACTTCGACGTCGACCTCGAGTCGTTCATAAGCATGCACCCGGCCTTGGACGGCACGTATTACTTCAAGAAGCCGGACAAGGCAGAGCTGGACTTCGACACCGTGCCGATCATCGCCCAAGAGTTCAAGCACTTCTACGCTTCGATGGGCAGCCCAGCCGAGTGGACCAAGCTTTACGTCGTCAGTCTGGCGTCAAGCGCTCCGGCTGGCGCAGGCGAGCGCTACACTTTGAAGCTGACGTCAAAACACGGCGGAAACGTCGACCACATGCTTGTCACGACGCTTTCGAGCGATTACGCGGTCGTCAAGCAGCAATGGTTCTATCGCAACGGCGGCACCATCACCATGGACCAGCAGAATCAGCGCGTCGGCCGCTGGACGCTGCCCAAGAGCCAGACGGCAGGTTTTGACCTGCCGTCTTACAAGGCTCACGTCGTATCGACGTTTGGCAAGTTCGATTTAAACGCCGCGATACCCGATTCGGTCTTCAAGCCTTAGCGCGGCCGGCGGCGGCCGCCAAGACCGAGCGCGCCATGCCACAAGCGTCAGCGCGCCTGGCCGGCGTCGATCGGAGACGACGGTTGCGCTGTGCCGCGGAGCAGATCGTAAAAGCGCACGGCGACGAGCGCGCCGAACGCCGAAGTCAAGCCGCCTACGAAGAATGCGGCGATCCAGCCTATGACGGGGATGTGCCCGATGATGCCGTTGACGACCGTCGCGGCGACATAGGCGAGCAACATGCCCAAGAAAGCGACGATGCTCGGAGCGACGTTCGCCGTTGCCAACCGCCAGGATGCGCCTAACGCCGACACTCCGGTCTCTTGGCCCACGATGATGGCGGGCAACACGTACATCATGCAAAAGCCTAAGCCGAGGAGCAACAGCAAGCCCAGCCCGAGCGCCAGAATAAACGGCACGCAGATCATCGCGAGCACCGCTAGGATGATGCTCGCGATGATGATGTCCGGCAGTTTGTCCAGCGCACGGCGCAAACCGCGCGCGAGGTCCACAGCTTGGCCCAGCCAAGCGTCTTGTGCGGCCGCGATGACCGTCGCGTGAGCGACGGCGACGATCAAAAGCACGAGGACTAGGCCGGCCACAAAGGTCAACGACCCCGCGCCCAGTAGCGCAGCCATTCCTCCCGGGTGACCGCTGAGCGCACCCGCGCCGACTGCCGACAGGGCCGTGACCGCGACGACGCTGGTCAGGAAGAGGACCGTCGCCAAGGAGGCCAAAGCGGTCGGCAGCGCTAGCTTCCAGTTGCCGCGCAGGACTCCGTACGCGTGTTGAAGTTCGGCGACGGAATCGAACTGGCGAGTTATCATTTGCACACCCCGTTTAGCACTCGAGGGTTAGCGCCGCATGCGCCGGCGCGCCGGCTACACATCGCGCCTGGCGGTTTTCCACGAGCATGGGGAATATACCGGCCTTGGTCGAATTGGTGACACGTCGCCCGGCTCAGTTCGGACCGCTGCCGGTGGAGTCAAACGCCACATCATTGGAGTCATGAGTTGTTGGACCTGTTGAAGCTCGGCGGCCGCACGTTCGAGTCGCGCTTGATCGTCGGTACCGGGAAGTTTTCAAGCCCGGAAGTGATGGCCGACGCTCTATCGGCGTCGAAATCTGAGCTGGTGACGGTGGCCCTGCGGCGCGTCGACCTGGATGCCCCCTGCAATCCGATCATCGACTTCATCGATCCGGCGAAGTATTTGATCCTCACGAACACGTCGGGCGCTACCTGCGCGGCTGAAGCGGTGCGTTTAGCGCGCCTGGCCCGATCGGCCGGCCTGCCGACGTGGATCAAGGTCGAGGTCATTCCCGATCCGCGTTATCTGATGCCCGACCCGCTGGAGACGTATGAAGCCTCCAAAACGCTCGTCGAAGATGGGTTTACGGTCTTACCCTACATCCAAGCCGATCCGATTCTCGCCAAGCGCTTGGAGGAGATAGGCGCCGCGGCCGTGATGCCTTTGGGGGCGCCGATCGGCTCGGGACGCGGGTTGCAGACCAAAGCGGCGTTGGAAATAATCATCGAACAGGCGACCGTGCCGGTCGTCGTCGACGCCGGGCTGGGCGTACCGTCGCACGCGGCTGCCGCCATGGAGATGGGTGCCGACGCCGTGCTCGTCAACACGGCCATCGCGGGCGCAGCTCAGCCTGCCGCCATGGCAGCTGCATTCGCGGCGGGGGTGGCGGCCGGCCGCGCAGCTAGAATCGCCGGGCGCGCCGCCGAGCTAGTCGCGGCATCGGCCTCCAGCCCGCTGACCGGTTTCTTAGGCGCCCTTTCCTGACGCAGCGTAGCGCCTTTTCGGCGCAATACGACCCCGTCGTTGTGCGCGACGCGCTAGGCGGGGGCGTTGCCTCCGATGTTTCGACCGTTCGTGCCGTGCTATCGCGTCCGGTCCGCGCGCTAGCGGACGCAGCGGTACTTTTGTCCTCAAGCGGCGGCGAGGCCCTAGAGGAGTTGGCGCAGGCAGCTCACAGCCTTACCGTGGCGCGCTTCGGTAAGACGATCGGCATGTATGCGCCGCTCTATTTGAGCAACCACTGCGCCTGCACGTGCACCTATTGCGGCTTTTCGATGGGCTTGGCTATCAGGCGTAAGACGCTCAGCGTCGCCGAAGTAGTCAAAGAGGCTGAAACTTTGACCAGGCGCGGATTTCGCAACATCCTGCTCGTGTCGGCCGAGCACCCCAAGCACGTAAACGTCGATTACGTCTGCCGCTGCATCGAGGCGGTCAAATCTCTTTCGCCTTACGTCGGTCTGGAAATCGCGGCGGCAGACGAGGAACAGTATCGAGCTTACGCGGCTTGCGGCTGCGACGGAGTCGTGCTGTATCAAGAGACGTACGACCCCGCGACCTATGCCAAACATCATCTCGGGGGTCCTAAGAAAAAGTACCACTGGCGTCTGGACGCTCCGCAAAGAGCTTGCCAAGCCGGCGTGAAGCACTTCGGGTTAGGCGCGCTGTTTGGGCTTGCGGACTGGCGCTTCGAAGCGCTTTCGCTCTTGTGGCATGCGCGCTATCTCGAACGTCACTGCTGGCGCTCCCAGATCAACGTGTCCTTTCCACGCATAAATGCCGCCGCCGGGGGCTTCGTGCCCGAGCACCCGTTGAGCGACCGCGAGTTCGTACAGCTGTTATGCGTCGTTCGCCTGGCGCTCCCCACAGCGGGGATCATGTTGTCGACGCGCGAGGCGCCCGATTTGCGCGAACGGCTCCTGCCGCTTGGGGTCACCCACATGAGCGCCGGCTCACGCACCGAGCCGGGCGGTTACCGCGATCCGGGGTCGGCGGGCGAGCAATTCGAGATCGAAGATACGCGAACGCCCGAGGAGGTAGCCTTCGCGTTGCGCCGTCTGGGATACGAGCCGGTCTTTAAGGATTGGGAAGTCATGCCGGCGGCAAGCGCGTGATCTCGATCAAAGCCAACGGCAAGAGCCGTCAGGTCGCGCCGGAGACGACGATCGCCCAGCTGCTTGACGAACTGAGGCTGCGGCCGATGCAGGTGCTCATCGAGTACAACGGTGAGCCGCTCGACCGCGAACAGTTCGCGGCCGTTCGGCTCCAGGGCGATGATACGCTCGAGATCGCCCACATGGTCGGCGGAGGCTAAGCGCTGGACTGGCAACGCCGCCTTCATGACGTGAGGCTGTATCTGGTCATGGATGCGACGCCGGGCGATGGCGCATTGGAGACGTTCCTGCCGGCCGTCATCGCGGCGGGCATCGCGATGGTTCAATTGCGCGAGCGGCGCTTGAACGACGGCGACTTGGTTGCGGTCGCGCGGCGTTGCGCCGGCCTATGCAAAGCCGGCGGCGTGCCGTTTATCATCAACGACCGTCCAGACATTGCGCTTTTGTGCGACGCCGACGGCGTGCACGTCGGTCAAGATGACCTAAGCGTCGGCGACGTGCGTTCGCTCGTGGGGTCGGGAAGGATCGTAGGCCTCTCGACGCACAGCCCCGATCAAGTGGAGGCGGCGCGGGCATCCGGTGCCGACTACATAGGCGTCGGGCCTGTCCACGCGACGCCGACGAAGCAAGGGCGGCCAGCCGTCGGTCTAGACCTCGTGCGCTACGCGGCGGCGCACGCCGCTCAGCCCTTTTTTGCGATCGGTGGCATTGACCCGAGCAACATCCGGTCGGTGTCGGCGGCCGGCGCGTCGTCGGTATCGGTGCTGCGCTGGGTCACGCGGGCAGTCGATCCGCCAAGTGCGGTCACGCAACTGCTCGCGGCCATGGACGCCGCTCGGCGCAGACCGGCTGCTAGTTGAAGACACATCGGTGCGGCATGGCCGGCGTTAAGCTGCGGCGCCGGGCCTAGAGGGCCGCAGGGATTGCCGCTACGCGCCGGCGCCGTTTCGTTGAGCGTCTCCGCGCTGACCGTGGCGCTGGCGGCCATCGCCGAGGTGCGCCCTTTTTTGAACTGGACGCATACTTGGGTCGCCGCCGTGCTTTTCGCAGTGTTCGGCCTGGCGCTGCTCGTTGTGGGCGCCTCCGCTCTGGCGCACGGGCCAACCGACAGATTTGCGGCCGTCGGCTCGCTGGGCGGCGCCCTAGCGGCGCTGTCCTTGGTGTACGCTGCGTTCGCGGTCGGTGAGCCGCAGCGCGTCGTCGGTGTGCCCGGCCAGGTTTTCCGCCCGAGCGCTCGGGCCTCCGTGCAACTAAAGTTTCCGGATGTGCGGCCCGGGGAACTGTCTGCCGGTCGATCACCCCAATCGGTGGCAGTCATGGCGGCCGGCCGGTCCATTGCTCTCCAAGCGCGCCAGACGGTGCGGTCCGGCCCATACGTCTTCACCGCCGTGTCGGGACCGCTGGCCCTGGTGTCCGCCACCACGCCAGGCGGCGCGCCGGTGACGGTGACCCAGCCCGACAGCCCGGATTTCCTGTCGGCGTACCTTACGTTTCCGCTCGAAGCAGGCGGCCGACCAGCGGACAGCTTTGCCCTGCCGGCATTGCATCGCAACGTCGACGTCGCGTTCTATGCAGGCTTGCCCCAACGCGGAATACACGTCCCGTTTTTGGTCGTCGGCATCAGCGAGGAGCACGGATCACCGTTATCTCGCGGCGTGGCCGTAAGCGGCAGGACGGTGGAGCGCAGCGGCATCCGGCTGCGCTTTGTGCTCGGAACTTACCCGATCGTCCTGATGACCAGCGCGCCGCCGCTCGTGCCGTTCGGGCTGAGCGTCGCGATGCTGATCGGCGGCGTCGTCGGTTATCTCGCCCGTGCCGTTGCGGCCGAGCGTCTTCGAGGAGCAGCACGATGACCACGGTCGGAGATTCAGCGGTCGCTTCCGGTCCGCAGGCAACTTATGTCGTCAGCGACAGTCGGGTGCTCGTCGGCGCCTCGTTAGGCAACGCGAGCGCCTGGCTCGTTTGCAAAGCGACGGGCGCGCTGCAAAAGGTGTTTTCGCTGGCCTTGGGCTGCGATGTGTTTTGGTCTACGGTCGTCACTTACGGCAGCCCTCGCCACCGGGTGCTCATCGGTCTGGAGAAACAGGAGCGGGCCGCGGAGGAGCAGCTGGGTCAGGCCGGCGGTCACGTGACGCTGGCTCAGGTGGCCCCCGGCCGGTTCGAGTTCCATCCCGGGTATCAGCGACACATAATCGAATTGCCTAGCAGCTTGCGCGTCACCGAAACCGTACTGGTGCCGCGCACGGGCTTCGACGACCCGGCAGTCGCTTATTTCATCGTCGACGTCTTCAACAGCGGCCACGAGCCGCGGGACTTGGTCGTCCACGGCTATTCCAAGCTGCGCGGCACGACGCCATCGGACGTCAGCGCTCGGTACGACGGGGCACTGCGCGGACTGATCGCGAGCAACGACTCCCAGCCCGATTGGGTCCGGATCTTCGCGTGCAGCCGGTCTCCGGCAGGCTATCAGACGATGCATCACGCCGAAGAGAGCTACGATCCGGCAAACGTGCCGCCGCTGAGCGACCAGACGGACGACAAGGGCAATATCATCGGCGCGCTGGCGGCTCGCTTGACCATCCAACCGGGCGCGAGCGAGACGGTGGCCTTCGTCTTGGTCTTCTCCGAACGCGGCGAAGCCGCAGCCCGCGAGATATACCGCGGCGCCGTCGATTTCAAGGCGGCGCTCGAACGAACGATCGCCTTCTACCGCGAAGCGCTGTCTGCGTCGCAGGTCCTGACGCCGGAGAAGATCATCAACGACGGGGCGCGTTGGTCCAAGGTGAATATGCTGCGCGTGATCGGCCGTTATCCGCAAGGCTACGCCCATACCAACGATCCGGGCAGCGGTTCGGCTATCGTCGGCCGGGACCTCGCATGGTTTGCCCACGGCTGCGACTATCTCAGCCCGACCATGTCGCGGGCGATGCTGCTTCGCTTCGCGCAGACGCAGTACGAATCGGGCAAGATCCCCGAGTTCTACCATGGAGTGACGGGCGTGAGCCAGGACTTTGGGCTTAACATCAACGACGACACGCCGCTTTTCATCTTGGCCTGCACCCATCACTATCAGATGAGCGGCGACTCGGCTTTCTTCGACGAGATCTGGCCGGTGGTGTGCAAAGCCACGGACTATATCCTCGAGCAGCGAGATCATCGCGGTCTGGTCGTATGCTACGCCAGCGGTGAAGAAGTGTTCGGAATAGCGGGCTGGCGCAACGTCATCCCGCATTTCACTATGAGCGGCGCGGTCACCGAGATAAACTCGGAGTGCTTTGCGGCTTTGCGGTGCGCCGCAAAGCTGGCGCAGGTCGCGGCGCAACGCGATCCCGAGCGAGCGCCCGAGTTAGCGCGCTTGAGCGAAAGCTACGGCGCTGGCGCGCAGGAGCTGCGCGAAGCGATCAACACTCACCTCATAAACTCGAAGAACGGCATGTACGTTCTCAATATCGGCCTAGATGGGGACGTCCATGCCGACGTCACGGGGGACGAGGTATTTCCGGTCATGTTCGGCGTCGCTGAGCCCGCGGCGGCATACCGCATAATAAGCCGGCTGAACAATCCGGACTTCCAGACCGACGCCGGTCTTAGAACCGTATCCCGGCTATCTCCCGATTACGCCCCCTACCGCGACTCGGGGTTGCTGGGCGGCGTTTGGCCCGGGCTTTCGTTCTGGTACGCGTTTGCGGCCGCGAAGATCTATCCCGACACGATGGCGCACAACCTCAAGCAAAGCTATGCGCAGTATCTGCGCGATCCGAAGATTTACAACACGGTTCCGGGCCAGTTCTCCGAGTGGTTCGACGGTGAATCGTTCATCAACCGCGGCATGCGGCTTTCTCCATGGGAGCCGCCGCGCTACCTGTGGGCGGCTATCGAGGGCGCCTGCGGACTGAACATCGACCAGGGACCGCAAAAGTATGCGGTATCCCCCTTGATGCCATCGGGTTGGAGCTGGCTGGGCGTGCGCCGGGTGCCGCTGGGCGGCCGCGAGCTGACGTATTTTGTGGCTCGGTACGGCGCTCAAAAGTTCCGCATCTACGCCACTGAAGAGATCGAATGCGCGGACGAGCTGGAAGTTTACGAAGACGATGTGAGCAACTGCATCCAGGCGCTCAACCCCGACATCGAAGTGGTCGCCCTGCGGCGAGGCGGCGAGATCCTTTTATGCCTCGGCAGCACCGCATCGGTCGCCTACACGTTCCCCTTATCGCTTAGGGACCTCATCGACGAAAGCCGGACTTACGAGGCTCGGCTGTACAACGCCGAACTTGGACGCTGGGCCAGCGGCGAGACCACTGCCGGGCGAGATCTCACCGACGTTTCGCTGCGCCTCGACGGCCAGGGCTACGGCTTGATCCGTTTGTTGCCGCGCTGACCATCCACGGCTATACCGCGCGGGCAAAAAAAGACCAGCCGTAGGGCCGGTCTTTGCGCGGATTCGACTGCGGGCTCGCGAGCAAAGTGAGTCGGATGCAGCCCAATCCTATGGGGGCGTATCGGCGTTTAAGCGTGAAACTTTAGGACGGCCGGTCGCAGCCGCTATATCGGCTTCAATACTGCACAATAGGACTGTCTCACGCTTTTTAAGGCGTTAGCACCAGCTTGCCGATCTGCTCGCCCGAGGCTAAGCGTTCCATAGCCGACCGCGCCTCGTGCAACGGGTAGACTCGATCGACCAAGGGCCTTATGCCCGAGCACTCTACGAAGCGCAGCAGATCACGAAACTCGCCCAGCGAGCCCATCGTCGACCCCAAGATGCGGATCTGACGCCAAAACACGCGGTTGAGATCGGCGGGCGGATTGGCGCCGCCGGTCGCCCCCGACACCACTATCGCGCCGCCCGGTCGCACGGCGCGCAGGCTGGTCGCCCACGACGGTTCTCCTACGGACTCCATGACCGCATCCGCTCCCTCATCGCCCGTCAGCGCCACGATCTGTTTAGCGGCATCGCGCCCGCTGGTCACGACGGCACGCGCCCCCAAACGCTGTGCAACTGAGCCGCGCTGCGGGCTGCGTGCGCATGCGATGACGAACAAGCCGGCTGCAGCGCCTAAGGTTATGGCCGCAGTCGCCAAACCGCCGGTCGTCCCTTGAATCACAACGCTTTGGCCCGGACGAAGCGCCGCCTTCACGAAGAGCATGCGGTAAGCGGTCAGGAAGGTGGTGCCCAGACAAGCCGCTTCTTCGAAAGACAGCGCCGAAGGCTTAGGCAGTACGTGGCTGGCCGGCACGACGACGAACTCGCCGAACGAGCCCTCCATGCCGGCGTCGCTGAGCATTTCGAAGCGCTTGCATAACATGGGGTCGCCCCCGGCGCAGGCGCCGCACTGCCCGCAGAATTTCATTTGATAGACGACCACATCGCTGCCTGGCGGAGGCAGCCCGGGCGGTACATCCGGCCCGTAGCTGTCGACGATCCCGGCCGCGTCGCATCCTAAAATTCTAGGCAGAGCGATCGGCGAACCCACGACGCCGCGCAGAGTCCAATAATCGTGGTGATTGAGCGAAGCCGCGCGGACTCGCACCCTGACCTCGCCGGCGCCGGGCACCGGCTGGGGGCGCTCGCCTATTTCCAGATTGTCCAGCGGCGCTGCGCCGCCGATCTTGGTCGCATAAGCTGCGCGCATGGTGATGCCGTCCGCCTGCTTCACTTGGCGCCCAAGGCGCCCGCATGGGCGTGTCGTGGGTTAGGGCCGACCGGCGGCGACGCCTGCACCAAAGTCAGCGCAGTCGGGTAGCCGCACGTAGGTTGAGCGCTGGCTACATGACGCAAGCTTACGGTGTCGAACTCCTGCACCGCGTCGTCGCCGGCATTGGGAACGTACAGGCGATGATGTCGCGCATCGATGGCCGGCAGCCACGGCAGGCCACCCGAGCGCAAAGTCGCGATCAAGTTCGGGCCATGCAGACTAAAAACCGCGACGGTGCCATCGCCTTCGTTAGTGACGAAGATGCGCCCTGACCGCTCGTCGACCGCCAAACCGAGCGGAAGCGCATCGCGACTGCCCGTGCGGCGCACTGCGCCGATGCGCCGCAATGACGGCAGCGCGAAGGCCTCGAGCCCGGGTCGCGCACGGCTGCCGCTGACGGTCGGAGTGTCGTTGTCGGCGACGAAAAGCGTTTCGCGCGCTTCCGCCTTGGTCAGACCGAACGGCCGCGCCCCGGTCAAAGCGGTAGCGATGCGCCGTGCGTGTCCCCGGCCGTCGAAACCGAACGCCATCACCGTACTGCTGTTGATATTTGAAACATAGAACCGCCGCCCGTTTGAGTCGGCCGCGATCCCTTCGGGGGTTTCTCCCGCCGCCGCGCCGCCGGCGGGCAGGGGTCGTCCGGCGGCGCCTATGGAGAAGAAGCGCACGCCTGTGTTGCCTGCCGATGCATTGTTGTCGGTCACCGCGAAATAACCGCCGGCAAGGGCAGCGACTTCGGAATAGCGAGCCCGCGGCAGCGGCGCGGACGCTTGCCAATCCATGGAGCGAAGATCGATTGCGACCACCCGATCGCCCGCGGCGACCAGCGCGGCGCGTCGGCGCGGGTTCACCGCGATGCCGCTTGCGACTGCGCCGATGCTGAATTCGCCTGCCTGATTCAGCGAGGCCGCATCCAACACGTCGATGGTGCCGCCGTCATAGCACGACACTAGCAGCAGGGGCCGATCCGGCGGCGGAACGGCGCTCAGCGCGATGTCGGCCGCCCGCGCAACGCCATCGGCCGCGGCTATGACCTGGGCGCCCCCAGAGCGCGCTGCACGGTACAAACCGTCGGGGCCGATCCGGCCTGCCCCGACGACCGACCAACGAATCCGGGCAGGCCGTGCAGCGTCGAAAACGGAGGCGCGGAACTGGACTGCATGCTCGCTGAAGGTCTTTGCGGCCGGCGGCGTCAGCACCATTCGGCTCGCCAAAGCAGGCCCGTCGGACGTTGAGAGCTTGTGCGCAGGCGCGATCGCCGAGGCGCTGAAGAGGGCCAAAGCCAGGCCGCCGAGCAACCCGATTCGCGTCACCTAAGTCAACCCGACGATCGTGAAAATCAGCCCCAACGCCCCTCCGATTGCGGACACCGTCAATAGCCAGTGCTTGCGCACCATCGCGGCAATCGATGCGAGCACGATCGCGACTTCGTACAGCGCGACTGCGATATCGAAGCTGACTTTGCGGTCCTCCACTCGCTGCGACGAAGCGAGTTCGGCGTCACGCTGTTCCTGGGCGGTGTGGGCGGCGGCGAGTACGGGCGCTTGCTGCTTGCGGTAGCGCCGCGAGGTCTCGGCCAGTCGAGAGGCCGAGCTGCGCGCCGCGCCGTTTTCGGCGGCGATCTCGTAAAGATTGGCCTTGATGCTTTGCGCTTCATATTCGGCCCATGAATCACTGGCCCGGCCTTGCGCCAACACCGCTTCGTTCTTTAGCGACAGCATCGCCTCACCCAGCCGGCTTGAGTGAAGGCTGCAAAGGCCGGCCAAAACGGCCAGCACGGCTGCGAGCAAAGGCACGAAGCGCAAAACGCCGGACGCTTGATCCGCTAAAGCAGCGTGAGCTACTTCGACGTGCTCCAGCCCCTCCTTAGCGGTATAACGTTCCGACAAACTTACTCACCGCAGGGCGAACCGCATGCCGCGGTCGGCCAATCACATCGGTGCCCCAAGTCACGACTTTATCGCGGGCTGCGCCCGGATCGATGGCCGCGACGAAACCGCTCGGGGCTTTGGCCAGCGCTGCGGCCAAGACCGACCCATCCGGGCCGATGACGCACGCGGGTTTGAGATCCCGAGCCGTCGCGCACACGATGACGAAGATTCGGTTTTCGACCGCGCGGGTCCGCGCGAAAGCACGGACATCGCATTTGGCCGGCGGCGCCACCCAGACCACCGCATCGGCCCCGCCCAGTGCCGCCGCCCGCGCCGGCTCGGGTGCGAGCATCTCTTGCCCGACCAACGCGCTAAACCGCAAGCCCTTGAGGGTGCGTAAAGCGCGCATGATCTGAGCTTGGCCGGCGCCTGCATTTAGCGTCGCCGCGGCGCCTTGAGCTGTGAGTACCCGGCGGGCCTGCGACCAGTCGGCCACACGCCGGGAAGCCGGCTGATAGATGCCGATGCGACACGTCAACCCTTCAGCGGCAGAAAGTCTAGCACGGTGGGGCCGCTCATGGGCTCCCGCCGGCCGGCGCCTCGCCAACCGCGCGCGCTCGCCGATACTGAGCGGACAAGATATCGCGCGCGTCTTGCGCCGCGCCGCCTCCACGACGATCAGCTCCGGACGATCGGCCGACGCCATGGCGCAAGTGCGGCCGCTGGGATCGACCACCATGCTCCGACCGACGTAGTGGACGGCCGACATTTCTGAACCGCACTTATCAGCCGCGGCTATCCACACGGCGTTCTCGCGGGCCCGCACGGAGAGCATGAATTCGACTTGGGGGTTGGGCATTGCGCCGTAGTTCTCGCCGCAGCTGACCCAGGCGGTAGGATCCAAGATCAGCCATGCGCCCCCTGCGCTCAGCCGCCGAGCGATCTCGGGCACGCGCCCGTCGGCGCAGATCATCATCCCAAGACGCCCGAACTCCGTGTCGAACGGCTCCACCGCGTCACCTGCTCTGAACCAACGCCGATCGAAGTTCCACAGGTGGATTTTCGCGTAATGAGCTCGTTCTTGGCCGCGGCGGTCCAAGAACACGGCTTCGTTGCGCAGCCGGCCGGAGCTGTCAGCCCGAGCGATGCCGATCGCGACACAAACTCCGGCACGCCGCGCTGCTCGGCCGATCCGGCGCAGCGCCTGCGCGGCCGAGGGGATGTGCGCGCTGTAAGGATCGGATCGCATGAGCACGTAGCCGGGGTACGAACACTCGGGCAACACCAACACATCGGCGTGCCGGGTTGCGGCGCGGCCTATCGCTCGTTCGATGTCGTGCAGCGCCAACAGCGCGTCATCGACGCCTCTTGCGGGCAACTGCGCACAACCAACTCGAACTACGCCGCCCCGGCTTGAACCGATGACGTCATCCTCCATACAACGCACGAGCGTGCGCATTGCTTTGCGAAGCAGCACGCTGGTCGCCTCTATCATGCGGGCAGGGTGCCGAATAGCCGAAGCGAACGCACATTCGTCTTCGAACCCGCACCACGTCTCGCTCGTTATTCGCTGGAGAAGGGCAAGTGCTCGTATCGACATGCATCGCTACCGCGCCGCGCTGATGGCCGCCGCGCTCGTGTTACCCGCGATGGCTGCGGCCGCCGCGCCGCCGCGCCCGTCGGCGCTCGTTCCGTACGACGACCGGCATTGGACCGCATACGACGTCGTCGCGCCGCCTTTCACGGCTGCTCAGGCGCCGGCGGATGAATACTTCGGCCGGTACAAGATCAGCAACATCGGCGTTCGCAATATCATCCGAGATCTCAATATAGAAGGCGATTCACCGCTTGCGCTGCCGCATCAGCAGACGCGCATAGCCGCCGCCGGCCTGGCGATGGTGGACTGGGCCGATAAGTATCCCCGCGACAGCTGGCTGCCCGGTGCGATGGTGGGCTTTGCCAAGCTGCTGCTCGCCAAGGGCGTGTCGCAGTTCGACGAGACCGCGATCGACTTGCTCTTCTACGCAAGCCACCGCTATGCCGGAAACAGATATGGCGCCGATGCGCTGCGCACGCTGTCAGCTTACGAGCAGACGCCCGACTTCGTCTTTGCGGGCCCCTACGACCCGAGCGCGACGCCGACGCCGTCACCTACTCCTGCGCAGACCGCGGCGCCGGCCGCGACCTCGGCACCGGCGGCGCCGGCCTCGCCGAAAGCCGCCAGCTCAGCCGGGCCTGTACCCAACGGAAGTCCGGCGCCAACCCCGACGCCCTCGCCAAGCCCTTAAGCCGGCCGCGGCCGCGCAAAAAAAGAGGCGCCTCGATCGAGGCGCCTCTTTGGTGCGGCTAGCGCTTGGTTTAGAAGTGGAAGCCGAGGCCCGCGTACGGACCCGCGTGAGTCTGGTTGATCGGGGCGAACTGCTTCGTGGTGTAGCGGTCGCCGCTGTAGCCGCCGAACACGTAGAACGTGCTGCCCAGTCCGAGCGTCGCACCGATGTCGTATTTGACGATCCGGTACTCCTGTTTGAACGACTGACCGAAGCTTCCGCTGGTCGGGTCGCTGACCGTGTAAGTCCCGTTGACGTTCGGGTAGTAGAAGGCCGATCCGTAGATGCTGAACGTCTGATTAGCATCGAAGTCCGGCAGCTTCTCGAGACCTGCGCCGACGCCGCGCAACTGCGGATAGCCGTAGTTGTTAGAAGCCTGCAGGTAGCCGACGCCGATGTACACGTTGGGAGCCGTCACCTTGTAGAGCAGGCGTCCATCGAGGGTCGACTGTCTGGCGGTGAACTGCGGCGTGCACGTGTAGCCCGGGGAGCCGGTGGTCAGATCGGTGTCGATCGTGCTGAAGCAGGTTATCGGTGCCCCGGGATTGGCGGCCAGCGCTGCCGTGCCGTTGGTATCCGGGAAACCGATCAAACCGGTGTTGGTGGTGACGTATTGATCTTGGCGCAGGTCGACCTTGACCGCGAACGGATCGAAGCGATACGCGCCCGAGGCCACGAACGAACCCTTAAGGCCCGATCCGCCCCCATTGGAGCCACCGTTGCCGAAGCCGGTCTGCTCCTTTTCCCCAGCGGAAAACTCGTTGTAGATCTTGCCGCCGAAGGCGACGCCGCCCTGGAGGTAGCCCAGATACGGCCTTACGGTCGGAACTGGCGTCGGCGATGCTGTCGGAACCGCAGTCGGAGCGGTGCTCGGCACCGGCGCTGGGGCGGGCGTAGCCGGCTGGTAGCGGACGACGACCACGCGCTGCTCGGGAACCCACTGAACGTAGGCGCCGAGCGCTTCGGACATCACGCGCACGGGGACCAGTAATTGGCCCTTGTACATCATCGGCGGCACATCCAGCGGACGCGACTCGCCGTTGATGATGACTTCGTTCTTGCCGTTGGTAACCCGGACTTCGGCGCCTTCTTTGCGTGCGGTGACCGCTTTGCTGCCGGGATCGAATGAAACCGTCGCACCCATCTGCTCGAACATGCTGCGCAGGGGAACGAGAATGGTGCCGCCTCTTACGAGCGCGGCAAGCACGCGGCCCTGACGAAGCACGTCGGGCTTGGCGTAAACGTGGTGGTCGTTGAAGAGGATCGGCACTTCACCTGACGGCGGGGTGCCAAACTGCATCATGGCTTCGGCGACTTGGATCCCGGACGTTGCCTGAGTTGCCGTTCCGGAAGCGGTCGTCGCTTTGGCCGCGGCAGCGTTGACCGGACCCGATCCGTCAGCGAAGCTGGGCGCGATCCCCGAGACGGCAAATGCTGCCGCTACGAAGGCCGCGACGTGGAGTTTATTCAAAGATTTACCCTCCTAGGTAAGATGTAGGTAAGATGGTTGTTGGTGGATTCCAGCTACGGAGCTACCATCGACCCGGCTCGTGCGCCGCGACAACCCCGAACGGCCAGATGCTCCGGTCCAAGTGTTTCCACCCCTCTTCGGGGCGTAAACAGGACCGCCAGCATATTGACATAACGCATAATTCATATCTTCGTTGCCAATGGCGACCAAGTGTTCGCACCGGCGTCACGCGGCCTTGAGTTCGCAAGCGGCCGATATTACCCTCCCGGCCTAGTTCCTAGGTACAAAGGCCATGGCGCCGGCCTGAGCCCCCACGCCAGGGCGGGCCGTCGAATGGGCGGAAAGCAAAGACGCAGGGATGCCGGAAACATCGGTCCATGTAACGCTGTTGGAAAAGTCGCCGAATCCGACGGCGATGACGGCCTCGGCCGCTCGCACGTGCTATTCGGCCCACACGCCCGAGGAGATCACCCGCCGCTGGCCGTCGCGCCTGGACGATATGGAGCGGACCGTCGACCGCGTGCGCGCCGCCGGGCATCACTCGACGCTGGAGCATAACATCTATGTGTTCGGCGTCACCGGCCTTTCGCGGGCGGCCAGCCACCAACTGGTTCGCCACCGCCACCTGCAATTCGATCAACAAAGCCAGCGCTATTTGACCTTCAAAGACGGTCGCTTCGCTTACGTCAAGCCCAAGAAGATCGCGTCCGAGCCCGATCTTTCCCGGCGGTTCGACGATCTGATGATCCAATTGGGCCAAGCGTACGAGGCCTTCTTGAACGCCGGCGTGCCTGGCGAAGACGCCCGCTTCGTGCTGCCCAACGCGGCCGCGAGCCATCTGTTGGTATCGGGCAACGCCCGAGCCTGGTACGAGTACCTCACGCTGCGCACGTGCAACATGGCGCAGTGGGAGATCCGCGAAATGTCGTTTCAGGTTCTGCGCATCCTCAAGCGCGAAGACCCCATTTTGTTCCGCGACGCCGGCGCGACTTGCGTTCGCGGTTATTGTCACGAGATCGGCGGCCCGCAATGCCCGCGCTATATCGCGGTCACCCGCGCTCAGATGTTGGCGGGCGATGAAGCCAAACGCCGTTTAAACGACCGCAAGCCTAAAGAGCGATCGGTAGGCTCATAGGATTTCGGACAGATCGGCGTCCATGTCTTGGGGCGATATCTGGCCGATATGGATGGCCCGCACGATTCCGCTCGCATCGATGAAAACGGACGTCGGTATCGCCCTCAGCTGATAGCGCAGCGCTCCCTGACCTTCATCGATTGCCAGCGGAAACGTCAACCCGCGGGGAGCCGCGAACGCTTTGACCAAAGCCGGGCTCTCCTGCTGATCGATTCCGAGTACGACGAGCCCTTTGGACCGCCCGGCCCGATAGCGCTGCTCGATGTCCGGCAGCTCGGCTTTGCACGGCCGGCACCACGTCGCGAAGAAGTTGACGAAGAGCGGATGACCTTGATAGGCGTCTAAGGCCGTGCGGCTGCCGTCGAGCCTAGTCAGCGCAAAGTCCGGGGAGCGCTGACCGACTTTAGCCCGACCGCTTTGAGTCGTCGCCATACCGGTGCTGGGCGGCCGCATCGCGTGGCGCATGATCCCAAACGCCAGCGCGAACAAGATTGCCGCGACGGCCAGTCCGACGGCGGTTTTAAGCGGCGCCCTTGCCGCGGCCGGGCTGCCGGCTGGGGCCGCTTTAGCGTCCCCGCGCATTGGCCAACGCGCGCTTGAGGATGTCGCGCAGGCTGCGCTGATCGTCGCGCGACAGCGAGGCGATCGCCGGCGGCGCCTCTTTCATGCGCCCGATCAAATGCCGGTGCAGCTTGGCGCCCGCCGCGGTCATCGCCAGCGCCTTGACGCGCCGATCGTGCTCGGCGCTGCGCCGCGAGATGAGGCCGCGTGCTTCCAAGCGGTCGACGATGCCGGTGACGTTTGACGCGTCGCACGTCAAAGAATCGGCCAGTTCGTTCATCGGCCTGGGGCGATCGGGTGAGAGCAACGTCAAGGCGAACGCTTGTTGCGGCGTCAGGCCCACGTCGGCGGCCATAGCGGCAAAGTGGTGGCGCTGAGCGTGGAACAGCTCGATGACAAGTTGCCAAGCCGAAGCCGCTACGGTTTGGCCGTCCGGCGCCCGGCCCTTGTGGGCTGAGATCACGCCGCTATCTTAACACCGGCGGGTGCTCGGAGGCAACAACCGCAGCCGCTTACTTGTCCGGCTTAACTATACACATTCACAGGTAAATCTCAACCGCTTGGCGATATAATCGGGGACAATAACGTGCTGCTTCAATCCTGAAGTCAGACCGGCAGGGCCAAGTGCGACCTTTTTGTAAGTCAAGGGCTGCGAGCGAAACAAAGGTCAACCTTGAAAGTACCATCGGCGTGAGTGAAAAAAAACCCACTTCTATAGTTCGTCGCTTGATCGCGGTCTTCGGCGTCATCGCCTTGCTGGCCGCCGCACCTGGCGGGCTGGCCGGCTGCGCCAAGAAGTCGACGAGCCAGTCGGCGCACGGCCGCGGGGCGGGCTCCGGCCAGCCGCCGGCGATTCCTGTGTCCGCTGCAGCCGTCCGCAGAGGAAACATCAGCTCGCGCTTCTCGCTGACCGGCACCGTCTCGCCCGCTCAGCAGGCGAATCTGGCGTCGGTGATCTCCGGGCCGGTACAAAGCGTGACCGTGCAGATCGGCGACCGCGTAGCGGCTGGCCAATTGCTCGTCAAAATCGACGACAGCACGCTGCGCGCGCAGCTTCAGCAGGACGAAGCGGCTCTGGCGTCTGCACGCGCGCGCTTAGCGCAAACCCAAGCCAACGATGTCGGGGCGTCGGCCACCTCGAACGCGAGCCTCGAGTCGGCCAGAGTAGCCTATGAAAACGCCGCTTCCAACCTGCGCCGCAACCAGCAGCTCTTCGCCCAGGGTTACGTGTCGGCCTCAGCGATCGACCAGGCGCAGCAGCAGGCGGCAGCGGCGCAGTCGCAGCTGCGCGCCGCCCAAGTCACCGCCCAGAACGCTAACCTCGGCGGAAGCAGCGGCACGGCTGCGCAAGCCGACATCCGCAACGCGCAGGCGACGGTGGCTCAAGCGCAGGCCGGCATCAACTACCTGTCGGCGCAGATCGCGCAGACCAGCGTCGTGGCGCCGTTCTCCGGGGTCGTCACCCAGCGCAGCGTCGATCCCGGGTCGCTGGCGGCTCCGGCGACGACCCTCGTGCAGGTCTCCCAGCTCGATCCCTGTTTCGTCAACGTCGGCATACCGGATACCGACTTGCAGTTCGTACGCGGCGGCACGGGCGCCGCCATCTCCGTCGATTCGCTGCCAGGGCGCAAGTGGCAGGGCAAGGTGACGAACCTCAACGCGGCGACGGCCCAGGGGACGTTGTCCTATCTAGCTCGCATCTCCATCCCCAACCGAGACCTCAGTCTCAAAGGCGGGATGGTCGCCAACGTCGTGTTCCCGCAGGCCACGCGACGCGGCGTTTTACTGGTCCCGCGCGGCGCGATCGTCCAGACCGACAACGGTGCGGCCGTCTACGTGGTAGCCTCGGGCAAAGCTAAAATGATACCGGTGAAACTCGGCGTTCAAACCGACAACGACGCGGAGCTCAGCGGCCCCGGCATCCGCGTCGGCATGCTTGCGATCACCGCGCGGCCGGATTCACTGCAAGACGGCTCGCCGGTCAGCGTCGTCGGTGCGAAAGGGGGCGCGAGGCTATCTTCCTCTCAAACTTCTCGGTAGCGCGCCCGGTCGCGGTCATCATGGCGATGATCGCGGTCATTTTCTTGGGTTACTACGGCCTGCGCCAATTATCTATCGATCTGCTGCCCAGCTTTTCGTTTCCGCTGATCTTCATATCTGAGACCTATCCTAACGTCGCGCCCGAGGAGATGGAAACGCTGATCGCGCGGCCGATCGAGGACGCCGTTTCTCAGGTCCCGGGGATCCAAAAAGTCGACTCGACCTCGTTCGAAGGCGTCACGACCATTCAAGCCCAGTTCAACTTCGGCACCAACGTGGACACGGCCGCAAACGATGTGCGCGAACAGCTCGATCGCATCAAAAACCGCCTGCCCAACGATCAGAACTTGCAGCCGATCGGGATCTTCAAAGCCGACCCCGGTCAGCTTCCCGTCTTGATCGTGGGCGTGAACGCCGCCGGGCTGACCGCCACGGCGCTCGACAACTTGGTTGAAAACACGCTTATCCCGCAAATCGAGGGCGTCTCCGGAGTCGGGGCGGCATTGGAGACCGGCGGCGTCGTGCGCGAGATCCGCGTCGAGGTCGACAACCAGCGCCTGGCTTCACTCGGCATCCCCCTGTCATCGGTCATCAACCGCGTCGCTCAGCAGAACGAGAACGTGGCCGGCGGCATCGGCCGCGAAGGCGGTCGGGAATACGAAATCCGGGTGACCGGATTGATCAAGGATCCTAAGCAGCTGTCGAGCCTCGTGCTTGCAAGCGCTAAGGACGGCACGCCGATCTATCTCGGCAACGTCGCTCGCATCGTCGACGCCGGCAAGGAGCAGCGCATCATCGGGCGGCTCAACGGCATCCCGTCCGTCGGGGTCACGGTCAGCAAGCAGAGCGATGCTAATACGGTCGCGGTCGTCCAAAGCCTGTACGCGAAGTTCGCCGACCTTTCCAAGACTTATCCAGGTTTGCACTTCGCGCCGGTGTACGACCAGCACTTCTACATCGAGGACTCGATAAACGCTCTCAAGCAGAACGCCCTGATCGGAGCGCTGCTGGCCATCTTGGTCATCCTGTTCTTCCTCCACAGCTTTCGCAGCACGCTGGTCGTGGCGCTGTCGATACCGACGTCAGTGGCGGGCGCGTTCTTGGCCATGTACCTGGCCGGTTTCAACCTCAACATCATGACCTTGGGCGGTCTGGCGCTGGCCGTCGGACTGATCGTCGATGACGCGATCGTCGTGCTGGAAAATATCTTCAGGCGCGTGGAGCGCGGTGAAACGCAGGTCGTCGCGGCCCAATCCGGCGCAGCGCAGATCTACGGTGCGGTCATGTCATCGACGGTCACCGTCATGATAGTCTTTTTGCCGATGCTGCTCGTCGGCGGAGTCGCGAGCAAGATCTTCCAGCCGTTCGCCTTAGTCGTCGTCTTTGCGATCGGCGTCTCGTTGCTCGTGTCGCTCAGCGTCGTTCCGATGTTGGCGGCGCGTTTTATCCGGCGCAGCGACGTCGAAGAGTCGCACGTCGATCCATCGTCGACCCTGCTGGCGCGTATGGAGGCTTGGTCGTTCGAGCGCTTTGGCCGGGCGTATCACCGGCTCGAATCTTCCTATCGCAAGACGCTGGGGTGGTCGCTCGGTCACGGCGCCGCCGTAGCGTTGATCGCAATCGCGGCCGTCATCGGGGGAGTGGCGATGCTCGTTAGCCGCGGGGTGGAATTTTTACCCGCTTCAAACACAAACTACGTGACGATAAACTATCAACTTCCGACCGGGACCGCGCTGGCGCTGAACAACGCGTTCGCTTCTGACATCGAACGGCAGCTGCGCGCCGACACGGACAACGTCCAGGACGTGTACGCCAATATCGGCGCAAGCCAGAACTTCATCGGATTCGGCACCCGGCCGGTCAGCAACTCGGGTCAGTTCTTCGTCACCCTCAAGCCGACCGGCCGCGGCAGCACTCGTACCCTGACGACCGACGCCTACGTCGAAAAGATCCGCGCCTCGTTCGGCAAGATGCCCGGCGTCCGGGCCTATCCGGTGGCCGTGGACATCGTCTCGCGGATATTATCATTTGCCACCGGGGCTAGCCTCGGCGTGGAAGTCAATCTCTATGGACCCGACCTGGCCAAGTTGTCGGCCCTCGGCGACGCGGCGGTCGAGTCGCTGCGCAACCGCATCCCCGGCCTCATCAACGTACGAACGTCGATCGACAACTCGGCACCTGAAATGGACGTGGCGGTCAATCGCGATCGCGCGGCCGCTTTGGGCGTGCCGCTGTCGAACATCGCCGACACGGTCGCGACAGCAACGAACGGCACGGTCGCGTCGCGCTACGAGGAGGGCGGTCAACAGTACGACATCAACGTCATCTATCCGGAAAACCAGCGCAAGAGCGCTGACAACATCGATCAGCTGACTATCACGACGCCTACCGGCACGGTCGTGCCGCTTGCCGAAGTGGCGACGGTGACTTTCGGCAAAGGCCCGAACCAAATCACCCGGGAGAACAAGCAGCGCTACATCGGCATCCAAGGCGACGTGCTCGGCGCGCCGGCCGGCACGGTGTCCAAGGAAGTGCAGCAGCGTCTACAAGCGATGCAGTTACCGGCAGGATACCGGTTCGATTTTGCCGCCGGCTCCGAGACCCAAAACCAGACCTTCGCTTCGCTCGGCTTAGCGCTCGTGCTGGCGATCGTGCTGATCTACATGTTGCTGGCGGCGAAGTACGAAAGTCTGTGGCAGCCGCTCGTCATCATGTTGACCTTGCCGCTGGCCATCGTCGGAGTGGGCCTCGGGCTGCTCGTTTTCCGCCAGTCGCTTGGACTGACCGCATTCATCGGGTTGCTCACGCTGGTAGGCATAGTCGTGAAAAACGCGATCCTGCTGGTCGAATTCACGAACCAACTGCGCGCTCAGGGCTTATCGACGAAGGAAGCGCTGATGCAAGCCGGTCCGATCAGGATGCGTCCCATCCTCATGACTACGTCGGCCACATCGCTCGGCTTGTTGCCTTTGGGCTTGGCTTTACAGCAAGGCAGCGAAACGCAGGCTCCCCTGGCCGCCGTTGTGATCGGCGGTCTTGTGACCTCGACGCTGCTGACGCTGGTGATCATTCCGGTCGCATACTACAACGCCCATCGTTTGGTCGACCGCTACATGCGAACGCGCTTCGGCCGGTATGCCGCGGATGTCTTCGGAGCCGCCATGCCGACCAACGGGCGCGCCCTTGATCGTTCGATCGACATCGACGTGCGCGAAGAGGAGAAGGTATAGATGGCTAGCCGCTGCTTTGCCGCATTGGGGGCAGTCTGCGCTGCGGCGTTCCTTTCGAGTTGGCTGCCCGAGCCGAGCAACGGCGCGCCGACGCCCAAACCCAGCGCCTCGCCTCGGCCGACGGCATTGCCGGCGCGGCTTACATTGAGCGATGCGGAGGACATCGCGCTTGCATCCTCGCCCACGCTGCTGGCGGCGCGCGCGGCCGTGAACCAGGCGCAGGCCGGCGTCGACTTGGCCGCCAGCGCCGCTCAACCCAACGTCAGCCTGGCGGCGGCGAGCACGAGGTCCAAGTCGAGTTTTCGCACCGGCACAACCGGCGGCACGGGGACCGGCGGACCGGGTGTTCCTACATCGGGCGGCGGCACGGCGAGCCAGCTCTTCACGTCCAACAACGCGGCCTTCGATCTGCGCCAGCTCGTGCTCGACGGGGGCAGGATCCGCGCTCAGGTAAGCGCCGCCCGCTACACGACGGACGCGGCGCGCTTGTCGCTGCGCCGCCAATTCGATCTGGTCGCCTTTACCGTCGCCCAGGCATATTTCACCGCATTGCAGGCGCGCCACCAGCTCGACACCGCAAAGGACTCCCTGCGGCTGGCGCAATCGCAGGCCAGCTTGGTCCAAGCTCAGTTCCGAGCCGGTCTGGCGGCGCGCGCCGACGTGCTGACGGCTCAACTGCCCGTCGCTCAAGCGCAGCTGGCGATCGCTCAAGCGAGCAACGGCGAGCGCACGCAGCTAGCGGCTCTGCTCAATGCGATGGGCGTACCGGCGCAAAGCCACGTCAGTCTCGTCGACGACACGGCAGTCTCGCGGAGCGTTCCGACGCTCCAAGACGTCTTGGATGTCGCCCAACGCGAGCGGCCGGATTTATTAGCTGCGCGCGCGTCGCTATTGGCGGCCGGTGAAAACGTCAGAGCGGCGCGCCTCCAGCGCTTTCCGCTCATCTCAGCCACCGCCAGCAACGGGCTTGCAAGCACGAACCAAAATGGCACGCAATTTGGGAACAACTTTTCGGTCGGCTTAGGGTTGTCATTGCCGATCTTCGACGGCGGCGCGATCAACGCCCAGACGGCGATAGCTCAAGCGCAAGCCGATACGTCCAGCGCCAATCTGACGACAACCGAACTGCTAGTGAGCCTGAACGTGCAACAAGGCTACCTCGGCCTGCAGACGGCGCAGGCCGGCATCGTCGCAGCCAACGCGGAGTTAGCGCAGGCTCGCACCGTTTTAGCCGTCACCAACGCGCAGTACCGCGCCGGCGTCACGACATTGCCTTTGCTGCTGAACGCCCAAGTGGGGCTTGCCCGAGCCGAGACGGATCAGGTCAACGCGCTGTACGCGTACAAGACGGCGCAGCAGCAGCTCCTCTTCGCCGAGGGCGTCATCGGCTCGAGGTAGACTAAGAGCGAATCTACTGCGGCCGGCATGGCACAACGGGCAGCGATTCGTTTGGCGTCCGTTGTGGTCGGGTACGTACTTCCTATCGCAATCAGCAGGAGGAACCCAAACGTGGCCGATTCGCTCAAGGGCAAGAAAGTCGCCATCGTCGTGGACGATGGGTTCGAACAGGTGGAGTTGACCGCGCCGCGTGACGCGCTCGATCGAGCCGGTGCTCAGACTCAAGTCGTTTCGCCCGCCCAAGGCGAGGTCAAAGGCTGGAACCAGACGCAGTGGGGAGACAGCATCAAAGTGGATGTGGCCCTGGATTCGGCGCAACCCGCAGACTACGACGCGCTGCTGTTGCCCGGCGGGGTGATGAATCCGGACAAGCT
>JALYUR010000112.1 GCA_030853635.1 Vulcanimicrobiota bacterium
CCCGGCTATAAGAAAGAAGACATCAACATCGAGCTGCACGACAATCGCTTGACGATTTCGGGCAAGCAAGAACGGGAGCATGCGGACGACACCAAGCGCTACCACTACCGCGAGATGCGGCGCGGCAGCTTCGCTCGGACGGTCGCCCTACCGTACGACCTCGAGTCCGATAAGGTCACGGCCGAGTATCGGGACGGGATACTAAAGGTGATGTTGCCGGCTCCCAAACAGGCGCAGGCCAAGAAGATCTCGATCAACTCCTAGGGCGCTGGACGTTGGCGAAGCGGCAGGCCTAAGCGCCTGCCGCTCGCCCTGTGCGCCCGGCCGGAGTGACGCTGGTCACACCCTGCCTAGCAGCCCCCGGGCCGCCTCGTCAACAAGGGGTCATCCTGTCCCGCCTTTTGACATGGCTTTACACACTGGTGTATAGTAGGGAACGTTTGGAGAGGCGCTCGCTTGGCCAACTGACTAAAGCGCGCTCCGAACGAAAGGCCGTGTTTGTCAAAATCCCTCATCATCGTCGAGTCGCCGGCCAAAGCCCGGACGCTCAAGAAGTTCCTCAGCTCGCGCTACCAGGTGATGGCGTCGGTCGGCCACGTGCGCGACTTGCCCAAGAGCCGCCTGGGTGTCGACGTCGACAACGACTTCGCGCCCTCTTACGTCACGATCAAAGGCAAGGGCGATGTCATTAAGGAGCTGCGCGCGGCGGCGAAAAAGGCCACCCACGTCTATCTTGCTACGGATCCGGATCGCGAAGGCGAAGCGATTGCCTGGCATCTGGCGGAACTGCTCAAGCTAGGCGACCGCCGCCGCATAGAGCTGCATGAGATAACCAAACGGGCCACCGAAGAGGCGCTCAAAGCCGCCGGAGACATCAATCTCGACCGCGTCAACGCGCAGCAAGCCCGGCGCATCTTGGATCGGCTCGTCGGCTATCAGATCTCGCCGCTGTTGTGGCGCAAGGTGCGCGGCGGATTATCGGCGGGTCGAGTGCAGTCGGTAGCGGTGAAGTTGATCGTCGATCGCGAGCGCGAGATCGACGCTTTCAACAGACAGGAGTACTGGTCGGTGGCCGCGCGCCTGTGGCCGCGGGGCTATCACGACCAAGGCGCCACTTTCATCGCCGATCTCGTCACGGTCGATGAGCGCAAGCTCGATAAGCTGGAGCTTGCCACCGAAGCCGACGCCGACCGGCTGGTGAAGCGCCTGACGGCCGCAGAGTTCGCGGTCGCGGGCGTTAAGCGACGTGAAGTACGGCGCAATCCGGCGCCTCCGTTTACCACCAGCACGCTTCAGCAAGAGGCGTCGCGACGCCTGAAGATGCGCGTCCGCCGGACCATGCAGCTCGCGCAGCGGCTCTTCGAAGGCATCGACGCCGGCCCGGAAGGAACCGTGGGTCTTATCACCTACATGCGGACGGACTCGACTCGGCTATCGGGCAGCGCTCAAGCGATGGCCCAAGAATACATCGGCCGAATCTACGGCGACGATTACCATAGCGGCAAGCAGTTCAAAGTGTCCGAATCGGCTCAGGATGCGCACGAGGCCATTCGCCCCACCGACGTCAACCGGACGCCGTCCGGGTTGGCCAAATACCTCGAGCCGGCCCAACAAAAGATCTATCGTCTCATCTGGGAGCGTTTTGTGGCAAGTCAGATGGCGGCCGCGATTTACGACCAGACGACGATCGACGTCGACGCCGCGGGTTGCGGCCTGCGCGCGACCGGCAGCGTTTTGAAGTTTCCCGGTTATACCGCGATTTACGAAGAGTCCAAAGACGAGGACGCCGCCGAGGAAGACGAGCGCAAGCGACACTTGCCGGCGGTCGAAGAAGGTCAGGCGCTTGACGCGCACGAGATACTAAAAGACCGTCACGAGACCGAGCCGCCGCCGCGCTTCACCGAAGCGACGCTCGTGAAGACGCTGGAAGAGCGGGGCATCGGCCGCCCGAGCACCTACGCGACGATCGTCGAAACGGTTCAAGCCCGCGGCTACGTGAAACTGGTGGACCGGCGCTTCTCGCCTGAGGACATCGGCTACGTCGTGACCGACATGCTCAGCGAGCATTTCCCGGAGATCGTAAACGAGAACTTCACGTCCGCGATGGAGTCGCGGCTGGACAAAGTGGAAGAAGAACACGCCGACTGGGTCGCGTTGCTGCGCGACTTCTACGGGCCGTTCGCGCAAGAGCTAAAGCGCGCCGAAGAGCAGTTCCCCAAAGTGGAGTTCGAGGAGGAAATAACGGACGAGGTCTGTCCGGTCTGCGCCAAGCCGATGCGCGTCAAGACCGGCCGCTTCGGCAAGTTCCTGGCTTGTTCGGGTTATCCGGAGTGCAAGACGACCAAGCCGATCGTCAAAGACGCGGGCGTCGTTTGCCCGCGCGACGGCGGCCGAGTGCTGCAGCGGCGCAGCAAGAAAGGCCGCATCTTTTACGGCTGCGAGAACTATCCGGCCTGCGACTTCGTCGCATGGGATGCGCCGGTCGTCGGTTCCGCCTGCGCCCTGTGCGGCGCCTTTCTCGTGCGCAAGCAAGGGCGCGGCGGCACCCGGCTGGTCTGCAGCCAGGATGCCGCTCACGCGCACGGTCTAAACGAGCCGCCGCGCGACGCAGAGGAATTGGACCAGATCGAAAGGCGGTCGGCATGAACGCAGCCGTCCATGTGGTCGGCGGCGGCCTGGCCGGCGTTGAGAGCGCGTGGCAGATCGCCCGTGCAGGCGTGCCGGTAGTTCTTCATGAGATGCGCCCGGTGCGCATGACGCCGGCACACAAAACGGACCGTCTTGGCGAGCTGGTCTGCAGCAACAGCCTGCGCGCGGCCGCGATCGAAAATGCCGTGGGCCTGCTCAAGGAGGAGATGGCGCGACTGGGCTCGCTCGTGATCGAGGCGGCGCGCGCCGCGCCTGTGCCCGCGGGCGGTGCCTTAGCCGTCGACCGCGATCGCTTCTCCGCCTACGTCGAGGAGCGCATCAGCAATCACCCGGCCATCGAGCTGAGGCGCGAAGAGGTGACGGAGATCGATCGCACTGTGGTCAGCATCGCCGCCTGCGGCCCGCTGGCTTCGGATGCATTCGCCGCGGCTTTGGAAAGGCTGTGCGGGGCACGCCGCTTGCATTACTACGATGCCGCCGCGCCGATCGTCGCGGCGGATTCACTCGACAGAAGCCAGCTTTTCGAAGCCTCGCGTTACGGCAAGGGCGGGGGCGCCGACTACCTCAACATCGCGCTCGATGAGGGGCAGTACCGTCAACTCGTGCGCGATCTGGTCGAGGGGGAAAAACACGAACCGCACGGATTCGAAAGCGATGCCGGCGCCGGCAAAGTTCCGTACTTCGAGGGTTGCCTGCCGATCGAAGAGATGGCGCGCCGCGGCGTGGACACGCTGCGCTTCGGCCCGCTGAAGCCGGTCGGCATCGTGGATCCGGCGACCGGCAGGCGGCCCCATGCCGTCGTCCAGCTGCGGCGCGAGAACGCCGCCGGCAGTGCGTACAACCTGGTGGGATTTCAGACTCGGCTGACCTGGCCGGCGCAAAAAGCGGCATTTGCAAAGCTGCCGGGACTGGCCGCTGTCGAGTGGGTGCGCCTGGGCGTGATGCACCGCAACACTTTCGTCGATTCGCCGCGCGTCTTAGCGGCTGATTTGTCGTTGCGCGCGGCACCGAACGTTTTTCTGGCGGGTCAAATCACCGGCAGCGAGGGCTACGTCGAAGCGGCCGCTACGGGCATGGTGGCTGCGATAAACGCAGCACGGCGGCTCATTGGAGATACGCAACCATTCGTGCCGTCCGCGCAGACGGCGCTAGGATCGCTGCTGGCCTATCTGCGGGACCAGACAAGTGACGACTTTCAGCCGCAGAACGTTTCGTTCAGCTATATGGCGCCGCTCGATCAGCCGGTGCGCGACAAAAAAGCGCGCAGGCGCATGCTCGCGCAGCGAGCGCTGGAAGTAGTTGACCGGTTGGCGGCCGACTTGGACGATTGGCGAGCGCAAGTGATCGGCGGTCGCGCCGCGGCCGTGGTGCAGTTGGCATGATGATGCGATCTACGACCATCGTCGCGGTGCGGCGCGGCGGCCGCCTCGCCATCGCGGGTGACGGCCAAGTCACCTTCGACAAGACGGTGATGAAGCATAAAGCACGCAAGATCCGCCGGATCGGAGACGACAAGGTCTTAGCGGGCTTCGCAGGTTCGGCTGCCGACGGCATCACGCTGCTGGAGAAATTTGAAGCTAAGCTGTCCGAATACCGCGGCAACCTGACGCGGGCCGCGGTCGAGCTGGCCAAAGACTGGCGGACGGATCGCTATCTGCGGCGACTGGAGGCACTGCTAGTCGTCGGCGATACCGAACATCTCTTCGTGCTGTCCGGGACCGGAGACGTGGTCGAGCCCGACGACAGCGTCGCCGCGATCGGAAGCGGCGGTCCCTACGCTCAAGCAGCCGCTCAAGCGTTGTTGCGCCATACCCAACTGTCGGCCGAAGAAATCGCGCGCGAAGCTTTGACTATCGCGGCCAAGATCTGCATCTACACGAACGAAGACATCACCGTCGAAGCGCTTTAGCTGCCTCGCATGAAGGCCGATCTCGAGTACATTGAAACGGCGCGCCTGAGGCTGGAACCGATCACCACCGCTCACGCGGCGGAGCTGTTCGCAGGTCTGAGCGACCGGCGGCTCTATCGCTACTACGCGGGCGTTCCGCCCGCGTCGGTCGACGAACTCGCGCGCCAGTATGCCCAACTGTCATCGCAGCGGTCGCCCGACGGCAAACAGATCTGGCTTAACTGGGCGATGCGGGACCGCGGGGGAGACGTTGTCGGGCGGCTTCAGGCGACGATCGTCGGTCGGACCGCCATCATCGGGTACGACGTGTTCGTGCCTTTTTGGCGTCGCGGCTTTGCCAAAGAAGGCGCAGCTGCGATGCTGGAGTCTGTGAGCAAACGCTTCGGCGTGCGACGAGCCGAAGCGATCGTCGATACGGAGAACGTCGCGTCGATCGCGCTGCTGCGCTCGCTCGGTTTCCGCTGCGCTTGGACAGGCCCGAGCGACGACATGGCCGGCCGGATGGATCACCGCTACGAGCGCCGGCTGAGCGGGACGTAGGCGCTGCTAGTCAGACGTTCGAGACTTCGGCCGCCAGGCTGCTGACGGTGGCTTTGGCGTCTCCGAAAAGCATCGTCGTCTTTGGGTTTTCGTACAGCGGGTTGTCGATGCCGGCAAAGCCGGGGTTCATGCTGCGTTTGAGGACGACGACGTTTTGGGCGTCATCTACGTTGAGGATCGGCATGCCGTAGATCGGGCTGCTAGGAACGTTGCGCGCGGCCGGGTTCGTGACGTCGTTAGCGCCGATGACGAGCGCGACGTCGGCGTGGGTGAATTGCGGATTTATGTCATCCATCTCCTGAAGTTGGGAATACGGCACGTTCGCTTCGGCCAAAAGGACGTTCATGTGACCGGGCATCCGCCCGGCCACCGGATGAATCGCGAACTTGACGTCGACCCCGCGCTTTTCGAGATTGTCGGCTAGCTCTCTGACTGCATGTTGGGCCTGCGCGACAGCCATGCCGTAGCCCGGCACGATGATAACGCTGCGTCCGTAAGCGAGCAGGGTCGCGATGTCTTCGACCGACCCGCTGCGCACCGTGCCGCCCGAACCTGAAGCCGTCTCGCCGGCGGCTACCTTCACGCTGCCGAACGCCCCGAACAAGACGTTGGTCACGCTGCGGTTCATCGCTTTAGCCATCAGCATGGTCAGCAGCGTTCCCGAGGCACCGACGAGCGTGCCGCTGATGATGAGCACGTCGTTGCTCAGGACGAATCCGGTAATCGCCACCGCGACGCCCGTCGCCGAGTTGAGCAGGGAGATGACGACTGGCATGTCCGCGCCGCCGATCGGCAGGACGGCCAGAACTCCGAGCAGCGCGGCCGCGGCGATCAGCGAGACGAAGACCGCGGGCCCCGAGTCGCCGGCGAGCATGATGATGGCCAGCGCGACGACGGCTAAGGCGATGAGGGCGTTTACGACTTGCTGACCGGCATAGGTCAGCGGGCGCCCGGTCATCAGTTCTTGCAGCTTTAAGAAGGCGATCACGCTGCCGGCCAGGCTGATGGCTCCGATTACGCTGCTCAGCATGATGGGCACGAGCGTGGATGCGCTCGGTGGAACGCCCGCCGACAACGAGCGCAGGTACTCGCCGGCTGCGACCAGCGCCGCGGCGCCGCCGCCCGCGCCGTTGAATAGCGCGACCATCTGCGGCATGGCGGTCATCTTGACCGCGCGGGCTGACAGGTAACCTATCAGCCCGCCGATGAGCGCGCCTGCGGCCATGTCGCCGTATGTCACGATACTGCGATCCGCCAGGGTGGCGATGACGGCGATCAGCATGCCGACGCCGGCCAGCAGATTGCCGGTGCGCGCGCGCGCGGGGGAACTGAGCAGCTTCAGCCCGATGATGAAGAGCACTCCGGTGACGAGGTATGCCAGGCCGAGCCCGGCCGCGGTCATCGTCACGCGCGCGGCTCGCTCTTGGCTCTGAACATCTGCAGCATCCGGCCGGTGACGGCGAACCCGCCGACGACGTTGATGCTCGCTAGGATCATCGCGGCGAGTCCGATCGCTCGGCCGGCCGCACCGCCGATCGCCGCGCCGGCGACCAGCATCGCGCCGACGATGACGATCCCGTGCACTGCGTTAGTCGCCGACATCAGCGGCGTATGCAGCATCGACGGCACCTTCGAGATCACCTCGAAGCCTACAAAGATCGACAGCGCGAATATCGTCAGCTCGACGATCAGCTTCTCGTTCACTTCGTCTGCCCCCCGACAAGCGCGCGGGTCGCCTCGCTGACGATCTGCCCGGCGTGAGTGATGCATACGCTGCGCGTTATTTCGTCGTCCATGTCCAGCTGAAGCTTGCCGTCACGTACGAGATGATTGAAAAGCGCTTGGACGTTTTTCGCGTAGAGTTGACTTGCATGCAGCGGCATAGAGCTCGGTACGTTGAAAGGCGCGATGATCGTGACGTCGTGAGCCACGATCGTCTCTCCCGGTTGTGACAGCTCGCAATTGCCGCCGGCCTCGGCGGCCAAGTCGACGATCACCGAACCAGGGCGCATGGCTTCCACCATCGCGGCCGTGATCAACAAGGGCGCGCGTTTGCCGGGCACCAGCGCGGTAGTGATTACGACATCGGATTCGGCGACCACTTTGGCGATGAGCTCGCGCTCTTTAGCTTGCGTCTCAGCGGAAAGCTCTTTGGCGTAGCCGCCCGCGGCTTCCGCATCGGAAGCGACGGGCTGCGCCACGAACGACGCGCCCAAGCTCTCCACCTGCTCCTTTACGACCGGACGCGTGTCGTAGCCCGAGACGACAGCTCCGAGGCGCCGCGCGGTCGCGATCGCTTGCAGACCGGCCACGCCGGCACCCAAAACGAGCACTTTGGCTGGCGCCACGGTGCCGGCCGCGGTCATGAGCATGGGAAAGAATTTCGGCAGCGCCTGCGCGCCGAGCAAAACGGCCTTGTAACCTGCAACCGTGCTCTGGGATGATAGGACATCCATCCCTTGGGCGCGCGAGATGCGCGGAATGGCGTCCATGCTGAAGGCGGTGACGCCGCGCGCGGCCAGCGCGTTCATCGCCTCGATGTTGACCAGCGGAGCGAGCAACGCTACCAGCGCCGAGCCGGACCGCATGAGCTGCGTCTCGTCGATTCCGAGCGCCTGGTTGTACGACGGCCGCTGCACCTTCAACACGATGTCGGCATTGTCGAACAGCTCTTTTACGTCACGGACGATCGTGCAGCCGCTAGCCGCGTAAGCTGCGTCTAAGAAGCCCGCTGCCGCGCCGGCGTCATGCTCGACCCAGACGCTAACCCCTGACTTGTGGAGCCGCGCGGCGATATCGGGCGTGAGAGCTACCCGCCGCTCGCCGGAGACCACTTCTTTGGGTACGGCAACGTTCAAAACGAAGTCTCCTGTGCACTACACAGCGCCGAGCTATTCGGCCGGACGGCCGCAAATCTTTTACGCACAGCGCCCCAAGGGCGACCGCAAGCGAGGTCGGCGCGCTCGAAAAACTGAACGGCTTTACGGTTGCAAGCACAAGGGCTGGCGGTTTACGGTCTGACGCGCCGTTACGGTAAACTGACGGCCGTGGATGACCTTTCCTTTAACGTCGCTCGCAGCGAAACTCTCGGACTGCTCGGGCCCAACGGGTCGGGCAAGACCACAACGCTGCTGTGCTTAGCCGGTCTATTGCGCCCCGACGCCGGCACGATTAGTTACGACGGCGCAGTTTTAGGCGCCGATCGCGCCGGAACGGTCGCACTGATCCCCGAGACCCCCGAAGTTTACCCCATGTTGACGGCCTGGGAGCATCTTATCTTCGTGGCTAAAAGCTGTCGTCTGGATCAAGGCTGGAGCGCACGAGCGAAGGAGCTAATGGAGCGCTTTGACTTGGGCGACCACGCCGATACGCTAGGCGCCGCCATGTCCAAAGGCATGCGCCAGAAGACCCTTATAGCCGCCACCGTCCTTGCCGGTTCGCCCGTCCTGCTGCTCGACGAGCCGCTGATCGGTCTGGATCCTAAGGGTCAGCGTGAATTGCGCAACATCCTCGCCGAACAGAGACACGACGGGCGGGCGATCATCGTCAGCACGCATCTCTTGGAATCGGCCGAAGTGATGTGCGACAGCGTGCTTATAATCAAAGACGGCCACGCGCTGGCTCGCGGACCGGTAGCGCAGCTGCGTGACTGCGCACAGACCGGCCGCAGCCTCGAGGACGTGTTCTTGGAAGTCACTGGATGATTTGCGACTTCGGCGCGCTAGCGTGGCTGGAATGGCGCCAGATAGGCAACCGCGTGCGCGGCATCTTGAGGCGCCCCGGTCGCACTGCGCTGTGGCTGTTGTTCATCGCATGGATCGCTTGGCCCATGTTGCTGCGCATGGAACAGATGAGAACACATCACTATATGTCCGCGTTGCAAATCCCCGCAGCGGCCCTGGGCGCATCAGCGGCGCTGGCGCCGTCATTCTATCTCGCGCTGCTCGGGTGGCTGGCTCGTTGCGCGGCAGTCAAGGCTCCGGAGGGCTTTGGGTCGCCGGCGGACGCCCATTTCGTGTGCGGCTCGGGTCTGTCGAGCCGCGCGGTCATGTTCTGGCTGCAGCTGCGCAGGGCCACAACGTTGTTGCCGCTGTTCGTCGGCACAGTGTGGGTGGTTTTGAATTCCGGCCATAGCATGACGCTGGCGGCCATCGCCAAGACTGGCGGCGCGGTCAGCTTGGCCGCCATCCTTGCGGACGTGATTCGCATGCCGGCTTTTTTGACTGCTCGCCGTTGCGGCCGGCGCACAGTTCAAATTATAGCCGATGCCTGCATACTTTTGGGATTGGCGGGGCTGACGTATTCTATATGGCCGGCGCTGCGCGGCGGCAACTCGGTCGCGGGCGGCATCTTGCGGAGCGCTCCTTTGCCGCCCGGCATCTGGGCGATCCGCGCCGTCCAGGGCGACGCGCAAGCGCTCGTCCCGCTGGTGGCGGTGGTTGCGCTGGCGGCGGCATGCTCAAGTGTCCTGGCGGTCGACTATTATCCGGAAGTGTTGGAATCGTCCAAGCGGATGTTCGACCGCAAGAGCCGCAAGCGGGCCTTCTTCGGCAGCGCGGCGGCCGCAAGCAGCGTGGTCGTATCGGACCGTCAGCAAAGACGGCTCGGTCGGCGGCAGCGCTCGGCCAAAGAATGGCCCGCGTTGTCGGGCGCTTGGGCGCTGTTCTGGAAGGATTGGGTCGCAGCGTCGAGGGCGTCTTGGTTGGAGGGCCCGATCGCTTCGCTATGCGTGATGGCCGCCGCCGGGCTTGGCGCGGGTTTAGCGTTGCGCCATTTAGGCCAGCCAGGCAGCATCTTGCTGGTGCCGCTCAGCCTAATCGGCTTTTTGGCAATGATATTCTCTGCGAATACAGCCGCCACGTTGGCACGGGATATTGTGAAACCGATCTGGTGGCTCTCCGCGGCTGCCCTGAGCAGCCGGCTTTTCGCTTGGGCTGCTTCCAAAGATCTCCCGCTGGCCGCTGGGCTGGGGGCGGCCGTGATGTGCGGCGGGTTGGGCTCGCGCGCCTGGGGCGTCGCGGTGACGGCCGTGCCGCTGAGCCTCACGCTCTTCTGGCTGGCAAACTCCATAGGCGCGGCGGTTTACAGCGTGATACCGGCCAAAGAGGACATGCGCGGGCCTGGGCTGATGCTGCGCATGCTGTTGATGTACGTCCTGCTGCTGCCGTGCGCCATCGTCGCCGGCCTCAGCCAGTGGCTGCTTCATTCCGTGCCGACCACCGTCGCGTTGGGCCTTGCAACCGCTGCCGGCGAAGGGTTCCTGCTGTTGCTGTTCGCTGCCGCCCGGCTGGACGGCAACGGGATGGCTTTCGCGTCCGCCGAAAATATGTGACCGAAACTCCTGCTGCGCTCGACTATGAATCCGAGCGGCGCTCTCTTTCGTATAGTAAGCAAATGCCGATGATCGAAAGGAACAAGTCATGACGCGACGGACGGTGTTAGGCGGTGCGGCAGCCTTGCTGGCTGCAGCGGCGGGCAGGAGCTTTTTCGCCGTCCCGAAACCGGCGCGAGCCGCGGCGTCGTTCGAGTTGACCTTGAGCGACAAGCAGTGGCGGGAGCGGCTGTCGCCCGCTCGATACGATATTCTGCGGCAGCACGGCACCGAGATGCCGTTTAGCAATCCGCTCGATCGCGAACACCGGGCGGGCACGTTTGCATGCGCGGGCTGCGATCTGTCGCTGTTCTCCTCGCAGACGAAATTCGACAGCGGCACGGGCTGGCCGAGTTTTTACGCGCCGCTTCCGGGCGCTGTCCGCACGTCCAAGGATTCAAGCCTGCTGGAGACGCGTACTGAAGTCCATTGCCGGCGCTGCGGCGGTCATCTAGGCCACGTTTTCGACGACGGGCCCAAACCGACCGGGCTGCGCTACTGCATGAACGGTCTGGCGCTGACTTTTCACCCCGCTTAGACGGGCATCGATATTCGCTTAAGCCAGCGCGTCGCCGGCCGAGCGGGTAGTTAACGTCGCCTTCCCGAATCCATCACGCCCATGAATTCAGAAGAACTAACGCCGCAACGCATCGTCCAGGAACTCGACCGCTATATAGTCGGTCAGCACAACGCCAAGCGCTCAGTCGCGATCGCCTTACGTAACCGCTACCGCCGCGAGCGCCTCGGCGCCGACATGCGCGATGAAGTCATTCCCAAGAACATCCTGATGATCGGGCCCACCGGAGTGGGCAAGACCGAGATCGCGCGGCGCCTGTCGAACCTCGTGAGCGCCCCGTTTATAAAGGTAGAGGCGACGAAGTACACGGAGGTCGGCTACGTCGGACGCGACGTCGAGTCGATGATCCGCGATCTCGTCGAGGCCTCCATGCGCATGGTGCGCGCCGAACGCGTGGAGGAGACCAGGGAAGCCGCCCGCGAGATGGCGATCGACCGCCTTGCTGATCTGATCGATCCTGCTACCCGCGCCGCGGCACAGCCGAGCAGTCCTTTCTCCGCGCTGTCGGCTATGCTGGGCGGCGGCGGCCAAGGCTCGCGGGTGGCCACCGAACCAGCCCCGCCGCCTCAACGCTCCGAAGACTTAGAGCGGCGCCGCCAGCAAGTCAAGCGCGAACTCAAAGATGGGTTTTACGACGTTCGCGTGATCGAAGTCGAAGTAGAAGAATCTCCGCAGATGATCGGCGCGTTTGGCGGTCCGCAGATGGAAGAGATGGGGGCCAACGTCGGCGACCTGTTGGGCAGCATCCTGCCGAAGCGGCGCTCGAAGCGGCGCATGACCGTGGCCGAAGCCAAAGAGATATTTACTCAGGAAGAAGCAGCCAAGCTCGTCGACAACGACTCGCTCAAGCGCGAAGCGATCAGGCGCGCTGAGAACAACGGGATCGTATTCATCGATGAGATGGATAAGATCGCCGGCGGCGGGCGCGATGGCAGAGCCGGCCCGGACGTATCCCGGGAGGGGGTTCAACGCGACATACTCCCGATCGTCGAGGGATCCACGGTCGTGACCAAGCACGGGCCGATTCGTACCGATCACGTGCTGTTTATCGGAGCAGGCGCTTTCCACATGAGCAAGCCTAGCGATATGATACCGGAGCTGCAAGGGCGTTTCCCTATCCGCGTGGAGCTCGACAGCCTGACCAAGGACGACTTCAAGACCATTCTCACGCAGCCCAAGAACGCGCTGACCGATCAGTACCGCCAAGTCTTGGCAACCGACAACGTGGAGCTTGAGTTCACCGATTCCGGCATCGACGCAATCGCGCGGCTGGCGACTTTGGTGAACGAGCAGACGGAGAACATAGGGGCCCGCCGCCTTCACACGATGCTCGAGCGGGTCTTGGAAAACGTATCGTTTGAAGCGCCCGAGCGCGGCGGCCGGGTCGTCGTCGATGAGGACTTCGTCCAACAACGGCTGGCGGACATCATCAAGGATCAGGATCTCTCCCACTACATCTTATGAAATCGATCGCATATGTCAGACCCATCCTGGTAGAGCCGCATCCGCTGCTCCGTAAAGTCGCCAAAAAGGTCACCGAGCTCGAACTGAGGATGCCGTTGAGTCAACAGCTGATCGACGACATGCTCGCTACGATGTATGCGGCGCCCGGCATAGGCCTAGCCGCCCCTCAGATCGGCGTCCTGAAGCGCATCATCGTCGTGCACGTCGGCGAAGATTCCGAACCCTATGCCGTTGTCAATCCGGTGCTCAGCGAGTACGAGGGGGAAATCGTCGGCGTCGAAGGATGCCTGTCGATTCCTGGCAAGCTGGCAGACGTGACCCGAGCCGAGCGCTGCAAGGTCAACGGTCTGGATCGCAGGGGCAACAAAACGGCTTTTACGGTTGAGGGGATGGCGGCGCGCTGCTTCCAGCACGAAGTGGACCATCTCGACGGTATCCTGATAGTCGATAAGGGCCTAAACGTGCGCGATGCTGCGCCGGCCGAGGCCGCGCCCGACCCGCTGGAACAAGCGACAGCTTCCTCCCAAGTCGAGGCCTGAAGCCGTTGCGCCGGCTGCGCACGGTTTTCTTCGGCACGTCGGAATTCGCGGTGCCGAGCCTTCGCGCGGTGCTGAGCGATCACGACGTACTAGCGGTCATCACGCAGCCGGACCGGCCCGTGGGCCGCAAGCTGGGCCTGACGCCGACGCCGATAAAACGCCGCGCATTGGATCTGGGCTTGAAAGTGCACGCGCCCGAGCGGCTGGACGACGTGACGATCGGCTCCATCGCGCAACTGCGGCCCGAGCTTTTGGCTTGCGCGTCGTACGGCAAGATCTTGCCGCCGTCGCTGCTGGCGATCGACGGCATGACCGCGCTCAACGTCCATCCGAGTCTGTTGCCGCTGTACCGCGGCGCTACGCCGATCCAGGCCGCGTTGCGCGACGGCGTCGGTCGGACCGGCGTCAGCATCATCCGCATGACCTCAAAGATGGACGCCGGACCGATCGCGGTTGCGGCACAGCTAGGCATCGAAGCCGCCGACACATACGGAACGCTGCACGAAAAGCTGGCGGCGTTGGGCGGCCGAGCGCTGGCCCAAGCGGCCGCGCTGCTGGCTGCCGGCTCGCTGCCCCAGACCGACCAAGATGAGGCCCAAGCCACCTACACGCGTCCGCTGAGCAAAGCCGATGCGCAGTTGTGCTTTGACCGGCCGGCTGCGGCGGTCGTCAACTTCATCCGTTCGCTGAGCCCACAGCCGTGCGCATGGACGGTATTGCGAAGCAGGCGACTGAAGGTCTTGGCCGGCCGAGCCGAAGGCGGCCTTCCATCGGCGGCTGCCGGCAGCCTGATCGAGCTGGGCGCCGAAGGCCCCTTATTGGCGGCGGGCACGGGGGCCGTGCGGCTTCTGCGGGTTATCCCCGAAGCCAGGCGCGAGATGTCTGGTGCTGACTTCGCGCGCATGCTGCGGGCCGACGGACAAACCGTCCGGCTTGCATAGCAGGATCGGGTCGATGCCGTCGTCCGCGCCATTGCGCGGCAGGAGCCCCACCCGGACGAACAGCGGCGGCCCTAAACCAATCGGCGCTCGCGCGATCGCGCTGCGCGGCCTGTTGGCCGGCGACGACGTAGTGCGTGAACTCGATGCGCAGATACGATCGGTTCGGCCGAGCCCGGCCGACAGCGCGCTCGCCACTCGCATAGCATACGGGACTTTGAAGATGCGCCGCGCGCTCGAGTGGTCGTTGATGCCGTTCTTGCGCAAGCCATTGAATTCGCTTAGCGAGCCGTTGCGCTGGACGCTGTTGATGGGCGCTTATCAGCTGCTGTACCTGCGGGTGCCGGCGCACAGCGCCGTCGATGAGAGCGTTCGGCTTGCACGCGCACAAGGTCATGCCGGTACCGCGGCGCTTGCCAACGCTGTGTTGCGTAAGCTCAGCGTTGATGGCCGGACGCCGCCGGATCCGCAAAGCGACCGTTCAATCGAGGCTCTGGCGTTGTTCGCTTCATTGCCCGACTGGATCGCGCAGCACTTGGTCGACCGATTCGGCTGGGCCACTGCCCGACAGATCGCCGCCGGCATAAACGGCGCGCCGCGCCGCGCGTTGCGGCTCTCGCTGGACAGGCTTACCCGGGCCGCTGCACTGGAAGCCTTACGGCGAGCAAATTTCGACGCTCGGCCCAGCGCTTACGGCATCGAGGAATGCGTCCTAATCGAGGCAGCGCCGGCGCGTTCGCGTCTGATAGAAGACTGGCTCGCCTCCGGGGCGGCAGCATGGCAGAGCGAACACAGCCAGTTGGCCGTGCATCTGCTGGCTCCCAAACCCGGCGAGCGCATCTTCGACGTCTGCGCCGGACGCGGCGTCAAGACTGCGCAGATCGCAGCCCGAGTGGGGCCTGACGGTTGCGTCTACGCACTGGACGACGACGAGCCGAGGATTTCGCAGCTACGCCGCACGATGGCCCGACGAGATTTCGACAACGTCCTGGGAATCACGGCGGACGCACGCGCACCTTATCCCCGCCCGATGCCGGAGCGCGCGGACGCCGTCCTGCTGGATGCGCCGTGTTCGGCTCTAGGTCTGCTCGGCCGGCGGGCAGACGTCCGCTGGCGCAAACACCCCACGGACCCGGCCCGCTTTGCTGCTGTTCAGCGGCGCCTGCTGGCGCGCGCGGCGGAATACGTTCGCCCCGGCGGACGCTTGCTCTACGTAACGTGTTCGACCCATCCGGCTGAAGACGAAAACGTCATCGGCGATTTCTTGAACGGCACGGCGCAGTGGAAGCCATGGGCTTCGGATGGAGTCGCAAGCGGCGCTTCGCTGCTCGAGCTAGGCTCCTATCTGCTCAGCGTGCCGGGGGTCGGCGGCGGCGACGGCTTCTTCTACGCCGGCGTGCAGCGTCTGGCTGACGAGGCGCGCTGATGATTTCGGGAGTTGAGGTCGCCACTCGCTGGGAATCGGTCGCCGTCATCGCCGGCGTCTGGCTTTTGGCGGCGTGGGCGCTCGGTACATCGCAAACATCCGGTTCTAAAGCGCCGCCGGACGACGGCTCGAACAAGCTCGTCCTGGAAGTCCGCCGCGCCAACGCTAGGCCGCAGGCCGCGGCGATCGAGGCGGATGCGCTGCTGGGGCGGGCTCGGGATTGCGCCCTTGTGTTCGATGATCCGGCAGTCAGCAAAAGACATGCTCGGATTCACTTTGACGGCGCGCGCGCCAGCGTCGAAGATCTCAATTCGACGAACGGAACGCTGGTCAACGGCCATCGCATCGAAGGAGCCGTGCCGGTTCGTCGCGGCGACAGGATAGAATTGGGCGCCAACCAAATAATTTTGATGTCAATGGGCCCGCCACCGCATCGTCGCGAACGTTAGGAAAGGCCACCGCTACAAATGGAGGTCTCGATCACCACCGACGTCGGGTCGGGACAGCGCCTGAACGACGACGGTTGGTGTGCGGAGCAGCTTCACCGCAACGTGACCCTGCTGGCGGTGGCCGATGGATTCGGTCGGCCCTGCGGCACCGCTGCATCCGTCATCGTGCTGGACGCCGTGCGCGACATCGTCAGGCGCGAGTTGCGCCGCGCGACCTTTCCCCGATGCAGTCTCACGGGCAACGACGTCCGAGAATTATTGCGGACCGCGTTTGGCCATGCGAACGAGCGCTTGCTGCGCCTCGGCGGCGGCAGCGACGACTTTGTCGCTGCGGGCTCCACCTGCACCGCGATTTTGATCGTGAGCACTCAGGCGTTTATCGCACATATCGGAGATTCGCGCGCCTATCTGCTGCGGCGGGGCGAACTTGTTTCCCTCACCAGCGATGAATCGTTACTGCCTGACCTAGTCCGCAGCGGCAGCGGGTTGCCGGGCGCGTTGCGGCGGGCCAAAATACGGCCGTTACTGACCCGGGCGCTCGGCGTTGAACCAGCTCAGGCAGTTCCGCCCAAAATCACCCACTACACGCTCCAGCCCCTCGACGCACTTCTGTTGTGCACGGACGGAGCCTACCGGGGAGTCGCTCTAGCCGACCTCCAAGCCGCGGTGGTCGTCAAAGAACGGCCCGAATGGATCAGCGACCGGGTAGTGGCGCTCGGGCGCATTGCGGGAAGCAACGACAATGCCACGGTGATATTCGCGCGCGATGCGACCACCCATGGCGCGCCGGCCGAACCGCCCGCGCTCGTCCGTCGGTCGCGCAGGTCGCTTGCCATAGCCGCAGCTTCGTTCTGCTTGTTCTGGGCCGCCACGCTCGGCTGCGTCGGCATTTGGGGCAGCCAGTCGCATTTGTATTTAGGTACCGATTCCGCCGGCGCCGTGACGCTCTACGCCGGCTCACCGTCGTCGCTTGGCGGGGTGCCGCTGCACTTGGCACGCGAGACTTACGGGCTCTCGGAGGCCGCTTTGCCGGCCGACGTGCGGCGGCAGCTCTCCGAAGGTTTGAACGTCCCGTCGACCGATTGGGCCGACTCCATCGTCGCCAAGTGGCAAGCGCGCAAGCGTCGCTGATCCGCGAAGACCGCCCTCGGGTTAGACTCTCTCCGGTTCTCGCAACAGTCCTCGTCGGGGCGGCCGTTTTCGTCGGTCTGCTGATGCCTCTTAACGGTCCGTTCGCATGGTGGCTGCTCGGCGCGGCCGGCGTCGGATTCGCCGCGTGGGGCCTGTCGGCGCCGAACGGCGTCGCATTGGATGCTGCGCTCCAGCCGATCGTCGTAACGCTGTGCTCCCTTGGGATTGCGGTCGTCACTCGACTGGACTCTAGGCTGGGCGGGCGTCAGGCGCTTGCGCTGCTCGTCGGCTTGGCGATCGTCATCGCCGGTCAGCGCTGGTTCGTGCAATACCGCCGGCTTGCTGGAGTCACCTACATCTGGGTCGCGGCATCGATCGCGCTTTTCGTTCTGCTGCGCTTGTTCGGGCAGGAGATCAACGGCGCTCGGCTATGGTTCAGCTTCGGTTCGTTCAACTTTCAGCCGGTCGAGATCATCAAGCTGTTTATGGTGTTCTTCCTGGCGGCTTACCTAGCGCAAAACGGAGAGGCGATCGCCGTGCTGCGTACGTCCTCGTTGGTCGAAACGACGCGTCTGCTCGGACCGCTGCTTTTGGGTTGGGGCGTGTCGATCTTGAGTCTCGTGCTCGAACGCGACATCGGCATGGCGATCCTATTCCTGGGCGTGTTCATCGTCATGCTGTATGCCGCGTCGCGCCGTCACGACTTGGTGATCGCGTTCGCCGCGATCTTCGCCGCCGGCGCATGGTTCGTCGTGCAGCACTTCGCCTACGTCCAAACTCGGATCGCAGTCTGGCGAGACCCCTGGAGCGATCCTTTGGCCAGCGGCTATCAAGCCGAACAAGCGTTTTTTTCACTTGCCTCGGGCGGGTTGTTGGGAACGGGATACCACTTGGGCCATCCCACTCTCATCCCCGGTGCGCCGACCGATTACGTATTCGCGGCCGTAGGCGAGGAGTTCGGGTTGCTCGGCGGTTTGGCGGTGCTGGCGCTTTACTTAGCGCTGGTCGTGCGCGGCCTGCGCATAGCGTTTTTCGCAGCCGATCGGTTCACCGCGCTGCTCGCGACCGGATTCGCGGCCACGCTGGGGATTCAAGTGCTGGTGATAGTCGGGGGCGTCATCGGCCTGTGCCCGCTGACGGGTATAACGCTCCCGTTTATTTCGTACGGCGGATCCAGCATGGTCGCTAACTTGCTGATGCTCAACTTGCTATGGCTTCTGAGCGCCCCGCAAACCCCAGCAGCGGCGTCGCGCTCGAATGGCACCAAAGGCGGTCGTCCCCCTAAGACCGCCGCGTAATGGCCGATACTACAGGCACTCGGCGTTCGAGCAGGCTTGACCAGCCGCCGCGCGGAAAAACGCGCGCCAATTCAGTCCGACGAAAGACGGGGTTCCCGCGTGAGGATTTTTTCGGCGGCGGGTAGCGTATTGGCTGGTGCCGCCGCGGCGCTGTGCACGGCGTTGTTGTTGGCCGTGCCGGCAAGCGCCCAAGGCGGTCTGCTGTTGGAATCGGTGCAGTCGCAACAACTTGCCAACGGCCACACCCGCATCCTCATGCAATTTAACGGGGCGGTTACGCTGCGCCCCAACGGCCGCGGGCCCACCAACAACTACGTTCTTCAGGTGCCCAACGCCAGCCTCGCGCCAAGCGTAGCGGGCATCATCCCGGTCAACCAGGGCGTCGTGCAGACCGTGACCGTCGGGCAATTCGGCATGATGCTCAGCATCGCGGTGACGACCTCGGCGCCGGTGCGCCCAACGCTTTCTCAAGGCCCCTCGCGCGGGCTTTACCTCATCGATTTCCCGCCGGCCGCGGCCGCCAGCCAATCGGATGCGTTTGCTCAACCCGCCCCGCCGGCGGCGGGCGTATCGCAGACGCGGATCATCCGGCTGCACTATGCGGACGTCTCGGAAGTGGTCGGCGTGCTGACCAGCAACGGCGGGGGCATCGCGCCTTCCAGCACGTTCAACCCTCAGTCCAACCAGTTGGGTCAGCAAGGCGTGTCCGGATTGGGCGGTGCCGAGCTGAACCAGTTCAACCAGCCGGGCATCGGCGGCCAGCAATTCCAGCAGTTCAATCAATTTCCGCAGCAGCAGTTCGGCCAGCAGTACGGCGATCAGGGTCAAGCGCTCGGCCAGCGCATCAACGATACGCTCGCGGTCGATCGAAGACTAAACGCGGTTATCGTGACCGGCACGCCCGAGCAGATCGGCCAGGCGGAGACGCTCATCCGCCTCATCGACATACCAGTCGAGAACGTTCTGCTCGATACCCAGGTCCTCGAAGTGACTGAGTCGGGGGCTAAAGCGTTGGGTTTGGATTACAACCAGACTACGACCCAGCCGCTCACGCGCATCTACAATACCCAGGCAACGCTGTTGAGCACGACCGCCGGCCAAACGGCGAGCAACGCGATCGCCTTGCAGACCAGCCTCTTCTTGCTCGTCAGCAAGGGTCAGGCGCGGGTGCTGGCTGCGCCCAAGATATTGACGCAGAACGGCGTGCCGGCATCTATCTTGACCGGCGATTCGCTGCCGATTCGGGTGACCACGCCGGTCGGCGTGGGCGGCGTCGGCACCGTGTCAAGCCAAGTCGAATACATCAACGTCGGGGTGAATCTCCAAATCCTGCCGCGCGTCACCGGCGACGGCGGAGTGGACACGCACGTCTTTTCGCAGGTGTCATCGGTGACCGGGTTTACGTCAAGCAACGATCCGCAGATCTCCACACGCCAAGCGCAGACCAAGGTCAACGTAAGCGAGGGGCAGACGCTGGTCATCGGCGGCCTGCTGCAGCAACGCGATATTCGCAACCTGCAGAAGATACCGATCTTGGGCGACCTGCCACTTGTCGGCGCCCTATTCCGTTTCTATACCGAGACGCGCCAGGACACCAACCTGATCATCACGATCACGCCGCACATCATGGCGGCGCCCACGCCTCGACCGAGGTAATATAGCCAAGCCGCGGCGCGATCTGCGGAGGAACTTATGCGAATCCGGCTCGGGTGGTTCGTCGGCGTGCTGGCGGCGGCGCTGGCCGTCGGCGGCTGCAACGATCACTCTCTATCCTTAGATCTCACGCCTAACCCGCTCGTCGTCGGGCTGCTCGACAAACAGGTGACCGTCCATGCCCGGGCCGTGGCCAGAGGCTTCGGCAAAGTGCCGATGTCGAGCGTGCAGTTCGCGGCCTTTACCGCAGCCGACAGCATGATCGCCAGCCAGACCGAACCGATCAATCAAAGCTTGCCGGCAACACCCATCGGCTTTGTCGTCGACAGAGACTACACGATTCCGATAAACGGCGCTGCGGTCGCCCTTTCGGGCGCGCGCTACATCATCGTCAAAGTGCTCGATCCCGACGGTCACGAGATCGCTCGGCAGCGTCTGGATATAGTGGTTCACGCGCTCAAGGATATGCCGATTCCATCGGTGATACGCGAAGCCACACCTACCCCGCACCCATAAGCTCGGCGCCGAGGCGGCGGCGATGAACCGATAGCGGCGCACCGCAAAGCGCGGGAAGTTTCGACCGCGGCGGCGAAAGCGCCCACCGATCATGCCCGCCGTTCGCCGCCGCCGTTCGCGAAAACTTGCATCACGGCGCCGTTTTGGCGTGCTGGCGGCATTGCTTTGCGTCGCGTTGGGAGCCGCCGTCGTCTACGGACTGCTCGGGGTCAAGCGCGACGTGGCGCATCACTTTCACCAGACGCCTCGCCACGCTGTAGCGTCGGCGCACAGGCATTCCGTCAAAGAGGGCGCCGCCGTAGCGCTAGCGGTGAGCGCGCGATTCTCTACACCGCCGACTACGACAGCGCCGTCGGTTTCGCCGTCACCCGAATCTCCTGCGGCCGCGACGATCGCACCGGCAGTCGGCGGCGGGCGGCCTCGGCTTGCGATCATCATCGACGACTGTGGCAACAGCATGGAGCGTGACGGGCGGTTCTTGACTTTGCCGATCCCCCTGACGATGTCGATCCTTCCCATGACTCCGCACGCGCTCGAGATAGCCCAAGCGGCCGAAGCGGCCGGGAAGCACGTCATCCTTCACCTTCCGATGGAGCCGGAATCCGCGGCCGTGCATCCAGGACCCGGTGCCGTGACTACAGCGATGACCGACGATCAAGTGCAGTCGCAGGTCGCCGCGGATCTAGCCGCCTTGCCTTACGTGCCCGGTGCGAACAATCACATGGGCAGCAAGGCGACCAGCGATGCGCGCGTCATGCGCGACGTCATGCAAGTGCTCAAAAAAGATAATCGCTTCTTCATCGATTCGATGACGAGCGGCGCGTCGGTCGGAGCGTCGACGGCTCGCGAGATGGGCGTGCCGACCGCCTCTCGCGACGTCTTCTTGGACAACAGCGCGACCGTGTCGTACGTCGAAGGTCAGCTGAACGAGGCGATGCACGTCGCGCTAAAAGACGGCGAGGCGATCGCTATCGGGCATCCCAACCCGGCGACGGCTCAAGCGTTGGCGGCTCTTATTCCGCAGATCCAAGCCGCCGGCGTGACCTTCGTCTCGGCTGATACCCTGGTCCGCTAAGCATACCGGCGGCGCGCTCCGCCACGTCAGGTCGATATCGAGTCGCTCACTAGATGGCCGCAATCCAGCCATCTGAGCGGCCCATACTCGGGCCATGGGGCGTTGTCGCGTCGTGCTGGCTGATCTGCGCAACGTTCCCGACACCTGCGCGCTGACCGCTTGCACTGACGCCGAAACGACGGCGCACATCGAAACGGTTCGTTTGCGGCTGTTGCGCCGTCGCAGATTCCTTCTCGAGCGCAAGGACAAAGTTGGCCAACCGCACGGCTGTGGCTTAGGTAATGTCGTAGCCGGTCTGCGCCGCCTGCAAAATCCGCAACTGGCGGCATTTCACCGAGCTTGCGGAAGCGTAGTTCTTTCAGAGCCGTTTAAGAGCGTGCCGAGCGCAATCGTGCCGGCATCGCTCGGCGCGGCGCGCCGGATCCTCTGCGCGATGATGAGCGTGCCGCCGCCGCCCGGATTAGTCCGCGTGCTCGCGCCCTTCGGCGAGCCCGCGCTTGCAGCTGCCCGCTCGAAAGGCGTGAGCATAGCGCTTTTGGGACAGGCAGAGCGGTTCGCCGACTTCTCGGCGGCGGTGGCTCGATGCTTGCCCGGAGTCGACGCATGGATTGCGCCGCCGGCCGGCCTGTTCGTCGTCGAGGAGCGGAGGCTGTTGCTGCGCGGCCAAGCGCTGCGGATGACGGCGGCGCACGAGTTCGCTCACGCACTCGACGCGGTGCTTGCGCTCAGGCACAAGTCGTACTTTTCGTTTGAGAGCGAAGAAGTTCGCCACTACTATTCAACGGCCACCGGATTCATCAACGAATACGCCGCGACCGGCCTAGACGAATATTTCGCGGAGAGCGTGCGTGCTTACGTCGAGATCAACGATCCGGCCTGCACGTGGTTACCGCTCACGAGGCGCGAGTTGTTCGTGCGGGATCCGCGGATGTTCGGGCTGATAGAGCGGGTATTCAGGACCGAGATCTCCACCCGGTGCAGCGCCTAAGGTCGCGCGACGATCTGCTAAAACAGCCCGCGAACCGAAAGCCCAATTACGATTGCAAGCGCCCAGTTAACTAGGTGGCCCACCCAACAAAAAACGCATGCCAGGCGCGTGACGAAGAGCAGGCTGTAGGCTAAGTAGCCGGACATCGCAGCCGCACCGAGCGCCGCCACGAACGCGACCACGAGCACGACCGACGAGTCGAAGAAAAACGAAGCTATCAGCAGCGCTGCGTAAAATATGATGCCGACGAGTGAGTTAGAAGCAGAACCGAGCAGCTTGGCGCGCGGCGTTTGCACGACGCTAAATTCGGCCAGTTGGCCGGCTGCGCCGAGCCTAGACTTACGCTCCATATAGGCCGCGACGGCTAAACCCACCAGACACAGCGCAACGACCGTCGCATGCACGGCTGCTAACCTTCGCGCGAGAGAAAGCGGCCGATGCGATCGAAACCTTCGCGAACGTCGGCGGCGGAGCCGGACCACGTCACCCGCAAATAGTCGCTCGTGGCCGAGCCGAAGACGTCGCCCGCCACGGTCACGACATCGTACTGTTCCAGCAAATGCACGGCGGCTTGGTGCGAGCGCCCATGCCAGCTTGGGCTAAGCCTGACCAAAGTATAAAACGCGCCTTGTGGGTCGACAAACTCGATGGCGGCGCCGCGCGCCGCGGCCCGCATGACCTGGCGCTGGGCTTGGTAATACGGCCGGTGAGAGCCGAGCGTTGCGGTTGAGCGCAGCATCCCAAGCGCGACCTGCTGTCCGAAAACGCTGATCGACATGAGCATGAGGGCATGGACCCGCGTGGCCCGCTCGATGACCTCTGTGGGTCCGATCAAGAAGCCGATGCGCAAACCCGTGACGGCGCATGATTTCGAAAGGCTTTGCACCGACATGCTTTTCGGATAGGTTGTCGTGATCGAGCGAAAAGGCGCATCCTCGTACGACAGTTCCCGGTACACCTCATCGAAGATGACCCATGGGGCGGCATCGCCGAGCGATATGAGCCCGCGTCCAAGCTCATCTACTTCGGTCGGTGCCATCACCGCGCCGGTGGGATTCGACGGCGAACCGATGATGATCAAGCGCGTCGCCGGTCCGACGGCCGCTAAGACCGCAGCCGCCGTTAGGGCGAACCCGCCGCTAGCATCCAGACCGATGGGCCGCCAGGCGATGCCTTCGAGCTCGCAGCACCGTGCGTACGACGGATAACCGGGGTTCAAAACCAGCACTTCGCCGGCGCGGGGATCAACAAGGGTCTTGATCGCGATGTAGATCGCTTCTTGGGCGCCGTTCGTGACGCACACGTTCTCGGCCCCGGCGAACAGCGGACCGCCGTAGACGTTGGCGACTTTTTGCCGTAGCTGTTCGACGCCGCAATAGGGGGGATACAGACATCCGTTTCGCCGGACCCAATCGGTCGCAGTTTCAAAGGGGCCGATATCGGGCGGTAGCCCCGGCTGACCGACGCTCAGGTCGATGGACGTCGGCCGCTTGCGTTCGGCGAGTGCCCGGATGCCGGACGGCGCGAGCGCGCTGACGCGCGGATTCATCGCCGCGCCATCAGACTGCGATGCCGTACGAACGCAGCGCTGCGTTGAGCGACGTCTTGCGGTCGGTCGACTCGGTGCGCAGGCCGACGATCAGCGCGCAAGGTGTGCCGAAGGTACCGCCCGGGAATTCTTTCGGCTGAGTACCCGGAATCACGACCGATCGCGCGGGCACGGTGCCCTTGATCCGCGTCGGCGGCGATGTCGTGACGTCAAAAATCGGCGTCGACGATGTCAGCACGACGCCGGCGCCCAGGACCGCCTCTTGTTCTACTATGACGCCCTCGACGACGACGCAACGCGAGCCGATGAACGCTCCGTCCTCGATTATGACGGGCCTGGCGCTGGGTGGTTCCAAGACGCCGCCGATACCGGCCCCTCCGGCTAGGTGCACGTCCCGGCCTATCTGCGCGCAGCTGCCCACCGTAGCCCAAGTATCGATCATCGTGCCTGATCCGACATATGCTCCGATGTTGACGAAAGCCGGCATCAAGATGACCCCGGGGGCGAGGTAGCTTCCGAAACGGGCACTCGCCGGCGGCACGACTCGAACGCCGCTGCGTTCCCAATTCATCTTCAGCGGAATCTTGTCGCAAAAATGCAACGGGCCGGCCTCAGTGGCGACACTGTCGCGCGACTGGAAATAGAGCAGGATAGCCTGTTGCACCCATTCGTTGACCACCCACGCACCGTCCGCTGGTTCGGCGACGCGCAACGTACCGTCGTCAAGGGCCGCGATCGTTTGCTCGATCGCCGCGCCGATCGCACTATCGGCTCTCCGATCGGGATTCGCATAGGCGTGCGACACTAAACGGGCTGCATCGCTGAACACGGCCGACGGCATCGGCGCGGACTTCGCTTCGCCCAAGCGCTGTCCCGCCGTTTGACACTTTTTTGAACAGCATAGTATAATGCAGGCCGGCGTTTTTGTGCGCTTGCATCGTTGGCGCGTCGTCTAATGGTAGGACAGCAGGCTCTGAACCTGCTTGTGGTGGTTCGAATCCATCCGCGCCAGCACGACCCACATGGCCCCATCGTCTAGAGGCCTAGGACGCCGCCCTCTCAAGGCGGAGACAGGGATTCGAATTCCCTTGGGGCTACCACGCCCAGGCGCCGCACGATAACCACTAGTAATTTCAATGGCGTCAGCATTGCGCGCCTTTGCCGTCGCTCTGATCAGCCATGCGATGCGGCGCGCTTTTTGCTGATGCCGAAATAAAAACATCGTTGAAGAACGTCAGCGCCGTTGAGCGATTGCGGCTTATCGTACATACTAAGTAGGTTAGTAAAAGGGCTACGGCGCACCGTGGACTGGAGCGTAGCCGATAGCAAGCGGCTATGCGCGGCAATGCAAGCAAGCTAATCGCGACTTTGATATCTGCGACGACGGCTTAGCGGCCTCCCTTCGGGCCAGCTCAATAGTAGCGAGCCCAGCCTCATAGGCGGTACCGGTGCCAAACAGCAAATCATGCTCTGTTATCGTTTTGGCCGCTGCCTTCGCCAGCGCGGCCGCGCTGGCGATCACCGGCTGCGGTGGGGGCGGGAGCGCCGTGAACTCAATGGCACCTAAATCGCTCGGGCCCGCGCCGGCGACGAGCGGGCCGCAGCCGAGCGCGCAGCCCTCGGCGCTGGCTAGCCCCAGCCCGACCACATCGCCGCAGCCGACGCTGGCCCCAAGTGTGGCCCCAACTCTCGCGCCCAGCCCGCGCCCGACTTTAACAAACAACCCGGCGCCAAGTCCCACCCCGACGCCCGTAGGGCCGCCACACGGACCACAGCCGCCCCCACCGGGCACGCCGCCGCCAACCGCCGTGCCGTCTCCGACTCCTCAACCTACGTCCTCCGGCGGACTGCCGCGCCCCGACCACATAACGTTGCTGATCATGGAGAATCAGAACTACTCGGTCTTGGTCGGCGCCAATCCGCCGTATTTAACGAACGCGCTCAAGCCGCAGGCAGCCTGGTTCACGCAAGCGTACGCCGTGGCTCACAAAAGCCAGCCGAACTACTTTGCATTGTTTGCCGGAACGACCGAGGGGTTGGGCGGCGGAGGTCAATC
>JALYUR010000121.1 GCA_030853635.1 Vulcanimicrobiota bacterium
AGTATCGCGATGACCGCCGCGGTTCCGATGACGATGCCGATCATCGTCAACAGCGATCGCATACGATTCGCCCACAGGCTGTCTATGGCCGCGGCGAAAAAGCCGCCTAGCTTCACGAGCCGGACGATGTGGGCGCGGGCGAAGCTGCCGTCGCGCTGACCTTCGCCCCGTCCTTAAGGCTTTTTACGTCGGAGACGACGACCGTATCGCCGCTTTTGAGCCCTCGCGTTATCGCGACGTCGGTATCGTTGCGCATCCCTTCGGATACGGCAGTCTTGTGCGCGACGCCGCCGCGCACGACGAAGACGTAGTGCTTGGCATGGTCGTCGAAAACCGCAGGCTGCGGCACCACGAGCGCATGCAGGGCCTTGGCGGTGATGATGTCGACGTCGCAAGACATGCCGTCGCGCAGGAACGCATAGCGATTGGAAAGCGCGATCGTCGTCTCGACGTTCTTAGCGGCATTGCCGCCCTGATTTTGCGCGACGACGACCGGAGCGATGGCCGTCACGGTGCCGACGAGCGTGTGGCCGGGGAAGTCCTCGCCGCTGACCAAGGCGTGCTGCCTCAAACGGACGTTGAAAACGTCTTGTTCGTCCACTTGAGCTTTGACGACCATGGCGCCCGAGCCGGCGATCGTGTACAGCGTCTGGCCAACGCTTACCGAGTCGCCCACCGCCAGTGCCGTGTTGCCGGCGGCCGATCCGGACGGCGCGCTTCCCAACGTCTGAATGACGCCGTCGAAGGGCGCCCGGACCTCGGTGTCCGCAAGCTGCTGCGCATCGTACTCGCGCTGCGCTTGGGCGGATTCCAGCGCAGCTTGCGCCGACCGCACGTCCACCGTCTTGTCCTGATGCGATTGCGTGGTCGCCGCTGCGAGCGCGGCCTGCGCGCTTTCGACCGCATGGCGGTCAGCCTCGATGCGGCTGCCGAGTTGGCCGGCGTTATCGCGCAGCTGCTGCGCCGTCAGGTCGTACTGCTGATGGGCGGAGGAGCTGGCCGCTTGGGCCTGCTCGTAAGCGGCGCGGTCACGGTCCAGTTGCTGCCGGGCAAGCGCGTTGATCTTGAAAAGCTGCTGATCGGAGTCGTACGTCTCTTTGGCCGTGCGCAGATTCGAGTCGGCGGCTTCGACCTGCTGCTGGAGCTGCACCATCTGAGTGCGGCCGCTGACTCCCAGCGATCCGACGCCGGCGAAAGAGCCGGAGATCTGTCCTTCGCGTTTGCCGTTGATGTCCGACTGCAGTTGAGCTTGGGCGGCAAGCAGGTTTTGCTGGGCCTGCGCGACGGTCTGCGTGCTCGTGTCGCCTGCGGTCGCGGCCGTCTGTTCGGCCTTGCGCAGCCCGGCTTGGGCTTGGGCAAGCGCCGCGTCGTCGGCGCTCAGCTTCGCCGAGACGGCACGATCGTCGAGCTTCATGAGAAGCTGGCCCTGACGCACGTGTTCGCCGCCCCGCGCCGCAATGGCGACGATGCCGCCCGCCGTTTGGGCGGCGATGGTCGCCGTCTGGGGGAGATTGACGATCCCGTTTTCCGGCAGCTTGGTTATCATCGTCACCGGCCTTAGCGTGACGGTGCTGACGGGCACCGCACCGTTACTCCGGTGGGAGCCGACCCCCAGCGCGATGACGAGCGCGAGCCCGGCGACGATCAAGACTGCGATGAGCCACTTGCGCACGCCTAAGGAGCTCCCGTGGCGACCTGCAGCTTGTCGACTGCCAGAGCGTAGCCGACTTGAGCGCCGAGCAAATCGCGCGCGGCTTGCAGGTAGCTCTGCTCGGCCGAGGCGACGTCTATCTGACTGACCACGCCCAGCCTGTATTGCACTTGAGCGATGTCGGCCGTCTGCTTGGCCAGTTTGGCGTTGGCGGTGGCCGAAGCGACGTTCTGTCCGTCCACTTGCACGCGGCGCAGCGCTTGGTCGACGTCGACGATGGTCTGGTTCTGCGCCGAGTCCAAGACCGCTCGCTGCTGATCGATCGCAGAGCGCGCGCTTCCGTGCGCCGCATGCAGCGCGCCCCAGTCTACCAGCGGCAGCGTCCACGTCGACGTCAGCCCGATGTTGTAGAAATGCGACGCGCCGGGCGAGCAGTTTTGGAGCGGTATGCCGGCCGGACGGTTAGGGTTGTTGTTGGACGCGATGCATTGATCGACTAACGCGGCGTTGCTCGTCGGCGATACTTGATTGCCGTATCCGCTGCTGAGCGCTACGATCGGCCGGTTCGGTGCATCGATTAAGCCGTCGGCCAGCAACGCGTTGTCCAAGTAGGCTCGCGCGATCGCGACTTCGGGCCGCTGAGCAAGGGCGGCGGCATGCAGGGCTGCGGCGTTGGTCGTCTTGGGTTGGGGTTGCGGGACGTCAGCCGCCACCGTAAAGCGGGTGCCTGCGGGTGCGCCGATCAGCTGCGTCATGTTTTCGGATGCATCTGATACGTCGGCCCCGGCCGATGCCCGCGTCTCCTGCGCCCGGGTCAGCGCGACCTGGGCCTTGAGCGCATCGATGCCGGCCACTTTGCCGGCGCGAAAATTCGCTTGGGCGATCTGAAGCAGCGTCTGCTGGTAGCGCTCATCGCTCTCATCGAGCGCGACCAAGCTCGAGTTCTGCACCAACGCGTAGTACGCGGATTGAACGTTGAAAGTCACTTGTTGGCGTGCCAGCCGCAGGTTCTCGGCGGCGGCGTCATAGGAGTGCTTGGCCTGTTTGGCTTGCAGCGTGTCCACCAGGTTGAATATGCTTTGAGAGCCGAGCAGCTGAGTTGTGTTCTGCGAAAAGTTCGTGCTGGGCACCAGTCCGAACTGTGCCAGCGCCCCGGCGTTGTTGGCGCTTTGCCGATTGAGCACGGATTGCGCTTGGCCCGAGATCAGCGGCAATTCCAAAGACCGATCGCGGACGAGCACGGCGCCGGCTGCGGATGCCTGAGCTTGCGCTTGCAGCACGGTCGCGTTGTGAGCGAGCGCAAAATCGATCGCCTGCTGTAAGCTCAAGGGGGCGGCCGAAGCCGTAGGGTCAGCGGAAGCCGGTTGAGCAGCGTCGCACGCAGCCGGCCCACACTGACTAAACAGCGAGAGCGCGATCGCCGCCGGCAGCATTAATATCCGCACGGCGATTCTACCGAGCCACCAGCGCAGCGTAGCCGGCTCCCAGCAGACTCATGACTACGACCGTCGCGATCGCCGCCGGGCGCTTTACCTTGAGTACCTGCTCGAGCGCGATCGCCTCAACGACGTAATACCATATGTAGAGCACGTTGTAAGCCGACAGGAAGGCCACGAGTTTTGGGCCGCCGTGGATTACTTGGCCGAGCGACGGCAAGACGAGCACGTC
>JALYUR010000003.1 GCA_030853635.1 Vulcanimicrobiota bacterium
GGCCAACGGGGCCGTCGCGCCGGCCGCAGGCGAGCCGGCCCCGCCGCAGGCTGCACCCACATCCGAGACCGCTCCAGCCATCGAGCCGGCAGCGGCGTCAGTCCAACCGCCCGACGTTGCGCCACCCGAGGCGGAGGTCGCCCTGCCTGTTGCGCAGCCGCAGGTCGAGTTGCCGGTGCAACCGCCGGCTCCCGCGCTGGGCGCTTCGCCCGAGCCGCTTGATCCCACCCCCGCCCCCGAGGACCGTTAAGGCATGCTCACGCCCAAACGCGTCAAACATCGTAAGGTACAGCGCGGCCGCATGAAAGGCCGCGCCCAGAGCGGCAATGCCTTGCACTTCGGCGAGTACGGCCTGCAAGCGTTGGAGCCGATGTGGATAAGCAACCGTCAGATCGAGGCCGCGCGAATAGCTATGACGCGCTACATCAAGCGCGGCGGCAAGGTCTGGATCACCATTTTCCCGGACAAGTCCTTTACGAAGAAGCCGGCGGAAACCCGTCAGGGATCCGGCAAGGGTGCACCCGAGGGTTGGGTCGCCGTCGTCCGGCCCGGCCGCGTGATGTTCGAACTATCGGGGGTCGACGTCGGCACCGCCAAAGAAGCGCTGCGGCTGGCGGCATTCAAGCTGCCGATCCGTACGAAGCTTCTGCAGCGCGAAGGCGCGGGTGAAACGCTTGAAGTCTAGCGAGCTGCGTTCGATGCGCGAGCTGACGGGCGGCGAACTCGAAGAGAGATTGACGTCTGCCAAGCAAGAGTTGTTCAACCTGCGCTTCGCCCTGGTCACCGGCCACCTCGAAGATCACGCCCGGGTCAAGACGCTGCGCCGAACGGTCGCGCAATTGCACACGCTCGTCAGCCAGCGGCGGCTGCAGGGGTAACCGATGGAAGATCGAGCGGCGCCCAAGCGCCGGCAACGAAGGTTCAAAGTGGGCCGCGTCGCTTCCGACAAGATGGAAAAGACGATCGTCGTGGTCACCGAATCGCGCACGCCGCATCCTGTCTACGGCAAGATAGGCCGGTCGTCAGCGCGTTTCAAAGCGCACGACGAGAACAATGAAGCCGCAGCCGGAGACCTCGTCAAGATAATGGAATCGCGGCCGCTGAGCGCGTCGAAGCGTTGGCGTCTAGTCGAAGTGTTGGAGAAGGCCAAGTGATCGGCTCTCAGACGCGGCTTAAGGTAGCCGACAATTCCGGTGCGCGCGAACTGCTCGTGTTTCACGTGTCGAGCGGGTCCCGCCACCCTTACGCTTACATCGGGGACATCGTGGTAGCGGCGGTCAAAAGCGCGATTCCGGGAGCGGCGGTCAAAAAGGGCAACGTCGTCAAAGCGGTCATCGTGCGCCAGAAGAAGAAACTCCGTCGTCCGGACGGCTCTTTCATCCGCTTCGACGAGAACGCAGCCGTGCTGATCAACGATCAGAAAAATCCGCGCGGCACCCGCATCTTCGGCCCGGTCGCTCGCGAACTGCGCGACCGCGACTTCATGAAAATCGTGTCGCTCGCGCCGGAGGTCCTTTAGGTGGCCAGGATGCGGCTTGCGACCGGCGACACCGTGGTCGTGATCTCCGGCAAGGACAAGGGCAGGCGCGGCAAGGTCAAGCTGGTCCGCTTGGCGGCCGCCAAAGTCCAGGTCGAGGGAATCAACGTCGTCAAGCGCCACTCCAAGGCGACGGCGAATTCAAAAGCCGGGATCGTGGAAAAAGAGATGCTGTTGCCGGCCGGCAAGGTGATGTACGTCTGCCCCAAGTGTAACCGGCCTTCGAAGCTGGGATTCGCCGTGCGCGGCGACGCCAAAGAGCGCGTATGCCGTCAATGCGGCGAGCCGGCTGAGCGGCCGGCGAAGGCATAGGAGGGATGCGGCCATGGCGATGAATCGGATCAGGGAGCGCTACGAGAAGACCGTCAGCCCGGCGCTCGTCAAGCGGTTCGGCTACAAAAACCGCATGCAGGTGCCGCGGCTGGTGAAGATCGTCGTCAACATGGGCGTTGGCGAAGCGGTCGCAAATCCCAAGGCCATGGACGGCGCGGTTGCCGACCTGCTCGCCATAACGGGGCAAAAGCCGATCATCACGCGGGCCAAGAAAAGCATCGCCGTCTACAAGCTGCGCGAGGGTATGCAGATCGGCGCCAAGGTCACTCTGCGCGGCGAGCGGATGTACGCGTTTTACGACAAGCTCGTCAACATCGCGCTGCCGCGCATTCGGGATTTCCGCGGCATGTCACGCTCCTCGATCGATGGCCGAGGCAACTACGCTATGGGACTCAAAGAGCAACTGGTCTTTCCGGAGATCAACTACGATAAGGTCGATATGGTGCGGGGCCTCGACGTCGTCATCGTCACGACCGCGCGGACCGACGAAGAAGCGATCGCATTTTTGGAAGAGATGGGCATGCCGCTTCGCAAAGACGGCTTGACGGCGGCGTGAGGCGGGAGCGGCTATGGCAAAGACTTCGCTGATCGAAAAAAACAAGCGCAAGCCGAAGTTCGCGGTGCGGGCGTACACGCGCTGCAACGTGTGCGGGCGGCCGCGAGCGGTTTTGCGCAAGTTCGGCTTGTGCCGCATCTGTTTCCGCAACTTGGCGCACCGGGGCCAGATTCCGGGCATCACCAAGGCCTCATGGTAGGATAGGTAGACTAAAGATGGCTATGGTGACCGACCCCGTCGCCGACATGTTGACCCGCATCCGCAATGCCAACATGGCATACCACGATACGGTGGACATACCGGTTTCGGGCCTGAAGAAGGAAATCGCAAAGCTCCTCAAGGCGGAGGGGTTTATCAAGAGCTACGAAGTCGTGCCCGCCAAACCGCGCGACGTCATCCGCGTGGCTTTGCGCTACGGGGAGAACAGGGAGCGCGTCTTGAGCGGGCTCAAGCGCGTAAGCCGCCCGGGGCTGCGCGTCTACAAACCCAAGAACGAGATCCCCCGGGTCATGGGCGGGATGGGGCTGATCATTTTGTCGACCTCGCGCGGAGTGCTCAGCGGCAAACAGGCCAAGCGCCTGGGTTGCGGCGGCGAAGTCATGGCGATGGTATGGTAAGAAACGGCAGGCAACGATGAGCAGAATCGGCCGCATGCCGATCGGCATTCCCAGCGGAGTCAGCGTGGCATTGGTCGACCATTCGGTGACGGTCAAAGGTCCCAAGGGCGAATTGAGTCTGCGCTTTGCCGAGCCGATGGAGGTAGAGGTCGGCACGACGAGCGTGACCGTGAACCGGCCGAACGAAGACAAGCGCTCCAAGCAGCTGCACGGGTTGACGCGCACGCTCATCGCCAACATGGTCGACGGCGTCACACGCGGCTTCTCTAAGACGCTAGAGATCCAAGGAGTCGGCTACCGGGCGCAAATGCAGGGCCGCCAACTCACGCTGCAGCTGGGGTTTTCGCATCCGGTTTTGATCACGCCGCCGCCCGACGTTAGCATCGCGGTCGAAGGCACGAACAAAGTGACGATATCGGGCGCAGACAAACAGCGCGTCGGGCAAATGGCGGCGCAGATCCGCGGCGTTCGGCCTCCCGAGCCTTACAAAGGCAAAGGCATCCGCTACTCCGGCGAGCGGGTGCGCCGCAAGCTGGGCAAAGCCGGCAAGACGGGCGGGAAGAAGTAATGTCCAGACAGACCGGCCGTAAAGCATTGCGCGTGCGGCGTCACGCCCGCGTCCGCCGGCGCGTCGCCGGAACGGCGCAGCGTCCTCGCTTGTCGGTTTTTCGCAGTCTGCACCACATCTACGCCCAAGTCATCGACGACACCAGCGGCCGCACGGTCGCATCGGCCTCGACGCGCGAGAAGGCGCTGGCCGAAGGTCTCGGCTCGCTTGCAGCAGCGGCCGCGGCCGAAAGAATCGGCAAGGCGATCGCGCAGCGCGCCCGCGACAAAGGGGTCGCGGCGGTGGTTTTCGATCGCGGCGGTTACAAATACCATGGGCGCATCAAGACGCTCGCCGACGCGGCGCGCGGCGCCGGCTTGGAGTTTTAGGCATGGCACGCATTTCCGACGGCTCGGGGCTGGAAGAACAAGTGGTGCGCGTGAACCGGGTCGCAAAGGTCGTCAAAGGCGGCAAGCGGTTCTCGTTTTCCGCCTTGGTAGTCGTCGGCGATCGGCAGGGCCGGGTCGGCTATGGCATCGGCAAGGCACGCGAGGTGCCCGAAGCCATCCGCAAGGGCGTCGATACGGCGCGCAAAGCGCTCGTTACGGTCCCGATGGTCGACCGCACGATACCGCACTTGATTGTCTCGCACATCGGTGCAGCGAACGTGCTGATGAAGCCCGCGAGTAAGGGCACCGGGGTGATCGCGGGCGGCGCCATGCGCGCCGTGTTGGAGTTGGCCGGCGTCCACGACATCTTGACAAAGTCGCTCGGGACGAACAACCCGATAAACGTCATCCAGGCGACGGTCGCAGGCTTGCGCCGGTTGCGCACCATCGAAACCGTGGCCGCGCAGCGCGGTAAGTCCGTGGACGAAATTCTCGGAAGGACGAAAAACGGTGAAGCTGTCGCAACTTAAGCCATCCCCCGGGTCCAATGTCAAGCGCGTCCGGGTAGGCCGCGGCCACGGCAGCGGGCTGGTGAAGACGTCCGGAAAAGGCGGCAAGGGACAGACCGTGCGCTCCGGCGGCGGCAAAGGGCCCAACTTCGAAGGCGGCCAGACACCATGGCACCGGCGCCTGCCGCAGCGGCGCGGCGTGTCGCAAAAGGCGCGCTCGACCGTGATTTTTCGAACGGAGTACGCGGTCATCAACCTGCGTGACTTGGCGGCCTGGCAAAGCGACGTCGTGGTCACGCCGCAGGCTTTGCGCCAGGCCGGCGTCCTCAAGGCCCGGCGCCTGCCCGTAAAAGTGCTCGCCGCCGGTGATGCGCCGGCCGGCCTGCGTTTTCGCGGGCTGGCCTTCTCGCGGGCGGCCTGGGCCAAGGCCGCCGCGGCCGGAGCGGTCCGCGACGACGCCCAAGCGGTGCAATGACCGTCTGGCGCAATCTGGCCAATGCGCTCGTCGTGCCGGAGATCCGCAACCGGGTGTTTTTCGTATTCGGCGCGTTCGCCGCATTCGTGCTCGCCGTGTACGTCCAGGTCCCCTACGTAAACATCCAGGCGTGGAAGCAGATCTTGTCGCAGGGGCAGTTCTTGAGTTTCCTCGGCTTTTTGTCCGGAGGCGCGCTGCAGCGCTTCTCCGTCGTCGCGATGGGCATCACGCCGTACATCAACGCCAGCATCATCATGCAGCTGCTCACCGTCGTATTTCCGGAGATCAAAGAGATGATGCAGCATGGCGGCGAGGAGGGGCGCAAGAAAGTCGGTCTGTACACCCGCTGGCTGACGGTGGCACTGGCCGTGATTCAGGCGACGACGATGGTCGTCGCGCTCAATCGCGCGAAGGTCTTCATGCCGCCCGCGACGATGAACACTATGGTCTACCTGACCATGGTTGTCATAACGCTGACCGCCGGCACGATCTGGCTTATGTGGCTGGGCGAGCAGATCACCGACAAAGGAATCGGCAACGGCGTCTCGCTCATCATCTTCGTCGGCATCATCTTGCGCTATCCGACGTACTTCAGCCAGACGCTGTCCGCTTCCCAAAAGGGCGGCCTTCCGATCTTCGGCATCCTGCTGTTCTTGATCATCGCGGCGATCTCGCTGATCTCTATCATCTTCATGTACCAGGGCCAGCGCAGGGTTCCGGTGCAGTACGCCAAGCGGGTCGTCGGGCGCAAGGTTTACGGCGGCCGCAGCACTTACATCCCGCTACGGCTCAACAACGCCGGCGTCATCTCGATCATCTTCGCGATCTCCATCTTGCTGTTCCCGCAGCAGATTTCGGCTTGGGCTCAAGGATCGCACAAGCCCTGGGCGCAGCTCTACGCGTCGTTCATAGCGCTGCATTTCAACTACAGCAGCTTCCTTTACAATCTGGTCTACTTCTTGCTGGTAGTCGGTTTCACGTTCTTCTACAGCGAAGTGGTCATCAACATCATGGACATCGGCGATTCGCTCAAGAAGCAGGGCGGATTCATTCCCGGCATCCGGCCGGGCAAGCCCACGACCGACTACTTGCAGAAAATACTTCACCGCATCACCGTGGTCGCAGCGGTATACCTCGGGCTTTTGGCCGTGCTGCCCAACCTGACGCAAAATCTGACCCACGTCACGACTTTCTACCTCGGGAGCACTTCGCTGCTGATCGTGGTCGGCGTCGCGCTGGACACCCTCAACCAGATCGAAGCTCGCCTCGCAATGCGCGATTATCGCGGGTTCATCAAGCAATGAACGGTGGAGCCGCGCTGCGGCTCATCCTGCTGGGGGCGCCCGGCGCCGGAAAGGGCACTCAAGCTCGCCGGCTGGGTGAAGCTTTCGGCCTCGCGCAGATCGGCACGGGCGACATGTTTCGAGCCGCCGTGGCCGCGGGCAGTCCGATGGGCATCGTCGCCAAGGAGTATCTTGACAACGGCGAGCTCGTCCCGGACGAAGTCACGATCGGCGTGGTCGAAGAACGGCTGAGCAGCGACGACGCAAAGGCCGGGTTCGTCATGGACGGTTTTCCGCGCACGAGCCAACAAGCGACCGCGTTCGATGCGTTGCTGGCCAAACACCGGCAGCGCTTGAGCGCCGTGATAGAGCTGGCCGTGCCACGAAAGCACTTGATGCGGCGGCTGACCGGGCGCTGGGTGTGCGCGGCGTGCAACACGTCGTACAACGTGCTGTCTGCAGCGCCGCGGCTGGCCGGAGTCTGCGATCGGTGTGGCTGCGCGCTCGTTCATCGACCCGACGACGAGGTCGAGATGGTCGGGCACCGACTGGACGTCTACGACGAGAAGACTGCGCCGCTCATCGCCTACTACCAGGGCGCCGGCCTGCTCAAGACGGTCGACGGCACCAAGGATATCGACGAGGTCTTCGAGGCCATCGCCACCGCAGCCGGAGTCCCCAAGGAGCCGACGGCATGATCGTCTGCCGCAGCTGCGGGGAAATCGAGAAGATCCGCCGCAGCGGCCGCGCAACGGCCGCAGCGTTGGACGCTTTGATCAAGGCTGTAAGCGTCGGTGCCACGACCAAAGAAATCGACGCTTACGCCGAGGAATTGATCCGCAAGCAGGGCGGGGAGCCCGCCTTTTTGGGCTACAACGGCTTTCCCGGATCGGTTTGCGCTTCGCTCAACGAGGAAGTCGTTCACGGACTCCCGGCTAACCGCAGGCTTGTTGAAGGCGACTTGCTAAAAATAGACATCGGTGCGCGCGTCGAGGGCTGGTACGCAGACATGGCGTGCACGGTCCCGGTCGGCGCGGTATCGCAGCAGGCTCGCGCGCTGGTCGATACGACTCGCTCGGCCTTGCAGGCTGGAATCGCCGCCGTGCGCCCGGGTGGCCACGTGTCCGACATCGGCAACGCCGTTCAGGCGGTCGTGGAGGCAGCGGGCTTCTCGGTCGTAAGGGCGCTCGTCGGTCACGGAGTCGGCGCTCGCCTTCACGAAGAACCGCCGGTGCCCAACTTCGGCAAGCGCGGACAGGGGCCTATTCTCAAGCCCGGGATGGTGTTGGCGATCGAACCGATGGTAAACGTCGGCGGTTGGCGGGTTCGCACGCAGCCCGACGGCTGGACCGTAGTCACGGAGGACGGTTCGCTGTCGGCCCACTTCGAGCACACCGTGGCCATCACGGCCGGCGGTTGCGAAATCCTGACCGTCGCCGATGGGCTGGTCTCGGCCGCGGCGGCGGCGTTATGACGGCGGGCTGCATGCCGCCGGCGCGCGGGAAGTAGGAGCGCACTTGGCGCCGCAGAGACGTCCGCGGCCGCAGCGCCGGTCGCCGAAAAAGCAGCGTGCGGAAAAGACGACGGACTCGCCCAAAGAGGAGGCGATCGAAGTCGAGGGAGTGGTAGTCGAGCCGCTGCCGAATGCGTTCTTCCGCGTCGAGTTGAGCAACGGACACCGGGTGTTGGCCCGCGTGTCCGGCAAGATCCGGATGAACTTCATCCGGATCCTGCCCGGCGACAGGGTGCTGGTCGAGCTTTCGCCCTACGACCTGACCCAGGGGCGCATCACCTACCGCTACAAGTGAGTCAATACGAGGCAGCATAATGAAAGTACGACCCAGCGTCAAGAAAATATGCGACAAGTGCAAGATCATCAAGCGCGGCGGCCGCACCCGGGTGATCTGCGAGAACCCAAAACACAAACAGGCCCAAGGCTAGAGGATAGGGGTAAGATTTGGCACGCATCGCAGGCATCGACCTACCGCGCGATAAGCGCATAGCGGTCGCCCTCACCTATATCTACGGCATCGGACGGCCGACGGCCGAGCGGCTGCTTTCGACGTCCGGCGTCGATCCGGATACGCGCACCAAGGACCTCAAGGATGACGACATCCAAAAGCTGCGCGAACAGATCGAGCGCAACCTCAAAGTCGAAGGCGATCTGCGCCGCGAGGTCTCGACCGCTATCAAGCGGCTGATGGACATCGGCTGCTACCGTGGGCTGCGGCATCGTCGCGGGCTGCCGGTGCGCGGCCAGCGGACCAAGACCAACGCGCGAGTTCGCAAGGGACCCAAGAAGACCGTCGCCGGCAAGAAAAAGGCCAAGGGTCCCGGCGGCAAGTGATCACGAGAGGAACGCACGGCTGATGCCCGCAGCAAAAAAGGCGCGCCCGCGCAAGAAGCGCGAGACTAAGAACGTTTCCCAAGGTGTTGCGCACATCCGTTCCAGCTTCAACAACACCATCGTGACCATCAGCGACTTAAACGGCGGGTCCATCGCATGGGCCAGTTCCGGCAACATGGGGTTCAAGGGCAGCAAGAAGTCGACGCCGTTCGCCGCTCAGATGGCGGCCGAGAGCGCCGCCCGCAAGTCCATGGAACACGGTATGCGCCAAGTCGAGGTGTTTGTAAAAGGGCCGGGCGCGGGGCGGGAGGCGGCCATCCGCGCGCTTCAAGCCGCCGGCCTGGAGATCGTCTTGATAAAAGACGTCACGCCTATACCACACAACGGTTGCCGGCCGCCTAAGCGGCGACGCGTTTAGGAGGTCGTTCAGCTATGGCTCGATACACAGGCCCCGTCTGCCGCATGTGCCGGCGCGAGAGCGCGAGCGGCACCAAACCCGGCGACAAGGTGAAGCTGTTCCTCAAAGGCGAGCGGTGCCTGTCGAAGAAATGCGCGGTGGAGCGGCGAACGGCCGCGCCCGGTCAAAAGGCGGCGACCAAGAACCGCCCCAAGGTCTCCGAGTTCGGGCGCCAGTTGCGTGAGAAGCAGAAGATGCGGCGCATCTACGGCGTCTTGGAGCGCCAGTTCGAGAACTATTTTGTGAAAGCCAGCCGGCGTAAGGGCCAGACAGGCACGGCCCTGCTCGGGTTGCTCGAGACGCGCCTCGACAACGTCATCTACCGGCTGAACCTGGCCACTTCGCGCAAGCAGGCTCGTCAGCTCGTGCGCCATCGGCATTTCATGCTCAACGGACGCCGGGTAAACATCCCGTCGGCCCAGATGCGGCCCGGTGATGAGCTGGCGTTAGTAGAGTCAAGCGCCAAGTCGAACCTGTTCGGCTGGCTGCTCGATTACGCCAAAGGCCGCCGAGTGCCGCCTTGGCTCGAATACGATGAGGAGAAGTCCAAAGCCAAAGTGGTGGCGCTGCCGACGCGCGCGGATATCGACACCAACGTCGAAGAGCAGCTGATCGTCGAATATTACTCGCGGTAGAGTTTGGCAGGGGCTTTGCGGTCGGGCGTCCGGCCGTAGGCTTCGTTAGTACGCAAGGCGGATGGATCAGTCCGCGAAAGGATAACCGAAAGCAGATTATGGCAGTTCTCGAATTTCAGCGGGCGTCAATCGAAGTCCGCGAACGGCGCGAAAACCGCGCTACCTTTGCGATCGAACCGCTGGAACGCGGTTTCGGCATCACGGTCGGCAACGCTTTGCGTCGCCTGTTGCTGTCGTCGCTGCCTGGAGCGGCGGTCACATACGTGAAGATCGACGGCGTTCTGCACGAATTCTCCACGATTCCCGGCGTGGTCGAAGACACGACGAACATCATACTGAACCTCAAGGGTTTGCCGCTGAAGATGAACGTCGACGACCCTAAGGTGTTGCGCATCGAAACGTCGGGCGAGCGCGAAGTGACCGCCCGCGACATCGTGCCCGATCCGGACGTGGAGCTGTTGGACCCCAATTATCACATCGCCACGCTGTCCGATAAGAAGGCTCGGCTGTTCATGGAGATCGGCGTAGAGAAGTGGCGCGGGTACGTGACGGCGGACAAGCAGCGCAACGTCGAGCACGTGATCGGTCTAATCCCCGTCGACTCGATCTTCACGCCGATCCGCAAGGTCAGCTACGAGATAGAGGACACGCGCGTCGGTCAAGTAACCAACTTCGACCGGCTTGTCATCGAGATAGAAACCAACGGCAGCATCACCCCCGACGAAGCGCTGAGCACCGCGGCGAAGATATTGCAGGATCAGCTCTCGCTGTTCGTGGGCTTCAGCGGCCACGGCGAAGTCGAGCAGCCGACGGAAGAAGCCCGGCCCTTTGCCGGGTGGGATATTCCAGTCGACGAGTTGGACCTTTCAGTCCGTTCCTACAATTGCCTCAAACGCGCCGGCATCACGAAGATCTCGGAGCTGCTTCAAAAGAGCGAGGACGAGATAATGAACATGCGCAATCTGGGCAAGAAGTCCGTCGATGAGATCAAGGAGAAACTGCAAGAGCGAAACCTTTCGCTCAAGCAGTTTTAGAAGCGATGCGTCACGCTAAAGCCGCTAAACGCCTGGGCCGCAATGACGATCACCGGCGCTCGATGCTGCGCAACCTCACGACTTCGTTTTTCACGCACGGAACGATCGAGACGACGGTGGTCCGTGCCAAGGAAGTGTCACGGGTAGCGTCACGCATCATCACGCGCGCCAAGAAAGGCGATCTTCACAGCCGGCGGTTGATCGCGAGCTACCTCACTTCAGAAGACGTCGCCAAGAGAGTGTTCGACGTCATCGCCCCGAGCCTCGCCGGCCGCCCCGGCGGTTACACCCGCATGGTGCGCACGCGCTTGCGCAAAGGCGACGCGGCCGAGATGGCCCAGCTAGAGCTGATGCGTTGAGCCTGAGCTGGACGCGCTGCGCTCAGCTATGGTGGTGGCCGTGCTTGGAGGCTCGCCCGAGTTTTCGCTGACATCACCCCGTGGCTTCGGGGACACAGATGGAGCGGTGACATAGCGCGGGCTCAATGGGGGGCCCGCTTTGTATATTTCGCCTCTGACGAAGCTGGTAAAAAGCACTGCAGTCGTAAACGAACGAGAAAACTATGCCGGCAATTGTGGAATGCATTCAACGAGCAACTCGGGGCGGCAACTTTTCGGCGCCGGAAATGGAACAAGCGGTCAACGGGATCGTCGCGGGCGCTGCGACGCCGGCCCAGGTAGCCGCGCTACTCGTCGCTTTATCGGTGAAGGGCGAGACTCCGGAAGAAATTGCGGGGGCGGCCATGGCCATGCGGGCGCATGCCGTCCGCGTTCGCACTGCTCGCCGTCCGCTGCTGGATGTGTGCGGGACGGGCGGAGACGGCTTGAACACGTTCAACATCTCCACCGCCGTCGCGTTCGTGGTGGCGGGGGCGGGAGTGGCAGTCGCCAAGCATGGCAATCGAGCTGTGACGAGTCGATGCGGCAGCGCAGACGTGCTCCGCGCTCTTGGGGTCCGCTTGGACACGCCGCCGGAAAACGCTGAAGCAGCTCTCGCTACGGTCGGTATCGCCTTTCTATTCGCACCGAAGTACCACCCGGCAATGGCAGTTGTCAGCGCGGTGCGCCGCGAGATCGGTGTGAAAACGCTATTCAATATGTTAGGTCCGCTGACGAATCCGGCCGGAGCCACAAGACAGGTGGTCGGAGTGGCCACTGCCGCCTCTGTTCGCCTGCTCGCCGACGCGTTGGCGCGCTTGGGAAGCGAACGGGCGGCATTCGTGCGCGGCGACGACGGCCTGGATGAAGTGACGCTGTCCGGCCCCACCAAGGTGCTTGAGTGGACCGGAACCGGCATGCGGGAGTACGCGATAGTTCCGGAGGATGTCGGCTTAGAGAGGCGGCCGCCAGGCGAAATAAGCGGTGGAGACGAGCAAGAGAACGCGCGGCTCCTCAACGCGGTGCTGGAAGGCCGCCCGAGCCCGCATCGCGATGTGGTATTGATCAACGCGGCGCTGGCGCTGAAAATTGCCGGAGCCGTAGACGAACTGGCTGCCGGCATGAGATTGGCGAAGCAATCCATCGTATCCGGAGCTGCACGCGGAAAACTGGAATCCCTCGTCAAGATAACGAATCGATGACGTATCTCGATCGCATCGTGGCGGGCCGGCGGCTAGACGTCGCCCGGGAGAAGCTGCGGGTCCCCCAGCGGCGACTTATGGACTGTGCTGCCGCTCGCGACGATCGGCGCAGCTTCGCTGAGGCGATCTCCAACGGCTCACCCTCAATCATCGCCGAAATCAAGCCGGCGTCGCCATCTGCCGGAGAGATCGTGAAAGCGTACGCTCCCTCGGGCATCGCTGCCGCTTACGAGCAAGGCGGTGCGGAAGCACTCTCCGTGTTGACCGAGCCGCGTTACTTCGGCGGGGCGTTGGCGCATCTGCGGGAAGCGCGTTCAGCCACGTCGCTGCCCGTGTTGTGCAAGGACTTCGTGTTCGACGAATACCAGGTGTGGGCCGCGGCGTGCGCTGGCGCGGACGCGGTGCTGCTCATCGTCGCCGCGCTGAGCGATGGCCAGTTAGCGCTGCTTTTGGGCGTCGCTGCCGCAGCGCAGATTGCCGCGCTGGTCGAGATTCACGATGAATCGGAAGCAGCGCGAGCCGTGGCTGCTGGCGCGCGCATCATCGGCATCAACAACCGCGACCTGCGCACTCTTAAAGTTGATCTCGCCGTGGCGCCGCGAGTTCGCCAGGCGCTGCCTGATTCCGTCGTCGCCGTCGCAGAGAGCGGATACCGAACCGCGGACCAGGTCGCCGCATGTGCGATCGCGGGATTCCACGCTATCCTAATCGGAGAAGCGCTGCTGCGCGATCGGGAGCCGGGGACCGCCGTCAGCCGGCTGCGTGGAGTCGCGAGGTGACGCGTGTCAAGGTCTGCGGTATCGCGTATCCCGAAGATATCGACGCTTGCGCTGTCGCCGGCGTGGATGCCATCGGATTCATCTTCACGGAGAGCCCTAGGCGGCTCTCCGTGCCGACGGCGTCGGCGCTCATCGCGCGGGTGCCGCCGTTCTTGACGACGGTCGGCGTGTTCGCCGATTCGCCGCCGGATCTGGTACGCAGCGCGCTCGAACGCTGTCGGCTTGATGTGCTGCAATTCTCGGGCGATGAGCCGCTCGAGTATTGCGGGTCCTTCGGTCGACCGACGATCGTTCCGGCGCGCGAGCCGGCTGCGACCGCGACACAGCTGCGCGCCGCGATGGCGATCGCGGTTTTGGCCGACTCTCGGGGCACCGCGGCGCGCGGAGGAACCGGCATACCGGTCGATAGGCCGGCGGCGGCGCGTATGCGCGCGGAGACCGCGGCGTTTTTCATCCTAGCAGGAGGTCTCACCGCCCAGACCGTTGCGGCGGCCGTCGCAGCAGTACGGCCCGACGCGGTTGACGTCCGCTCGGGAGTGGAGCGCGACGGGCGTAAGGATCCGGCTGAGGTGCAGCGTTTCGTCAGCGCGGCAAGGCTAGCATGAGCGACGCGGACGATCAGGGTTACTTCGGACAGTTCGGCGGGCGCTTCGTGCCCGAGGTCTTAATCCGACCGTTGCAAGACCTTGAAGTCGCTATGAATGCGGCGTTCGAGGACGTGTCGTTTTGGATCCGCTACCATGAGCTTTTGCATGACTACGTTGGTCGGCCCTCTCCTCTTTTTTTAGCAGACCGCCTCAGCGCATCGAGCGGTGGCGCAAGGATCGTCTTGAAGCGTGAAGATTGTAACCATACGGGCGCCCATAAAATCAACAACACGCTCGGGCAAGGTCTTCTCGCGCTGCGGATGCACAAGACCCGCATAATCGCCGAAACTGGTGCCGGGCAGCACGGTGTCGCGACGGCTACGACCGGGGCTTTGCTGGGCATACCGGTGGAAGTTTACATGGGCGCCGAGGATGCGCGGCGCCAGTCCCTCAACGTCTATCTGATGAAGCTTCTCGGCGCGACGGTCCACGTCGTGGAAAGCGGTTCTCGGACGCTGAAGGATGCCACAAACGAAGCATTCCGCGACTGGGCTGCCAGTGCCGTCTCGACGTTTTACTGCATCGGCTCGGTGGTCGGCGCTCACCCCTATCCCTCCATGGTGAAACGCTTCGCGCGGGTCATCGGCGACGAAGCCCGCATTCAATGCGAGGAGCGCTTCGGGCGCTTGCCCGATCACGTCGTGGCTTGCGTCGGGGGCGGCAGCAACGCCATCGGCATCTTCGCCGCATTTTTGGCCGATACGCAGACGAAACTGTGGGGCGTCGAAGCGGCGGGCCGCGGACTTGACTTGACGGGACAAAATGCGGCTAGTCTGTTAAGGGGCAGCATCGGCGTGCTGCACGGTGCACGCACCATGGTGCTCCAAGACGCCGCCGGCCAGATCTCGGCGACGCGCTCGGTTTCTGCCGGGCTTGATTATCCAGGGGTCGGGCCAGAACACGCGCATCTGCACGCGAGCGGACGAGTCACATACGTCGGCGTCAGCGACCGGCAAGCTATAGATTCCTTCGCGGCGCTGGCTCGGCAGGAAGGCATCGTCCCGGCCTTAGAGAGCGCTCACGCGATCGCTCACGCCTGCGACCTGGCCCGAGAGCGCCCGCGCGACGAAATCATCCTCGTCAGTTGCTCGGGTCGGGGCGACAAAGACGCAGCACGCTTTGCGGCCGGCGAGCCTTACTAAAGGATGAGCCGCAATCTCGGGGCATCGACCATCAGCGGTGTCTTCGGCGACTCCAAGAGAGCCAATAGAGCTGCTTTCATCGCTTACCTTATGGCCGGCGATCCGATGCCGACAGCGACTCCCGAATTGATCCGCGCTGCGATCAATGGCGGAGCGGACATTATCGAGTTGGGGTTTCCTTATTCAGACCCGCTTGCTGACGGACCGTCGATCCAGGCGGCCGCAGCTCGCGCTTTACGCTCCGGAACTACATTCGATACGGTCCTGGACATCGCGGGCACGCTTCCCGTTCCGGCGCCGGCGCCGCTGATCGGGTTTTCGTACTTCAACCCGATCTACGTTCGCGGAGTCGAACGCACGGCCCAGGACCTGCGCCAGGCCGGCTTTGCGGGCGCTATCATACCCGACTTGCCTCCCGAGGAGGGAGCCGAAGCGGCGGCGACGTTTGCGAACTACGGCCTTGCGCTTCCGTTCTTCGTCGCGCCCACGACCGTAGCCAAGCGGCTGCCGCTCATCGCCGCCATGAGCACTGGTTTCATTTATGTCGTCAGCCGAATGGGGGTAACGGGTGCCGTCACGGTCATCGATGCGGAGGCGGAGGCTCTGATCCACCGCTTGCGCGCGCAAACCGACCGAGCGCTGGCCGTGGGCTTCGGTATCTCGACTCCGGAACAGGCGCGCAGAGTCGCCACGTTCGCCGATGGAGTAATCGTCGGCAGTGGCCTGGTGGACATCATCGCTTCGTCACCGCCTGATCTCGCGCCGGAGGCGGTGCGTTCCTATTGCGCCCAGTTGGCAGCGGCGTGTCGGCGCGGCGCGCGCGATGCTTGAAGGCAAGAGTAGCGCTGCGGCTTCAGTCGCGGCTCCGCGCGGTCCATGAGACTGTCGACGACGTTGTGCGGATTATTCACGGCCATGACTATGAAGATGAGAACATGTGTCGATTGATCGCGAGCGCGCGATGAAAATTCTCTTTTGCGATGAGGGATACGAGGAAAGCCGCATTCGCCTTGCTCCGCTGCTTCCGGATTGGGAGATTGCGACGTGCGCGGGGACTGAGGTCGCGGACGACGTCGGCGGAGCCGATGTGGTGGTGCCGTACTTCGCATCCCTCAAGGCCGACGTGATCGCGCGCGGTCGCTTCGGCCTGATCCAGCAGTTCGGGGTCGGGCTCGAGACGGTGGACATCGAGGCGGCGACTCAAGCCGGAGTTTGGGTCTGCCGCATTCCCAGCGGTGTTAGCGGTAACGCCGACTCGGTTGCCGATCATGCGCTGATGTTGATGCTGATGCTGAGCCGGCGCTTCTCTCTTTGGGCGGCCGCAATCGCCCAGCGCCGGCTGGGGGAGCCCGCCGGAGCGGCGCTCGCGGGCAAAACCGCCTGCATCATCGGGTCGGGCGATGTCGGCCGGGCCCTGTGCGCTCGGCTGGCTGCCTGCCGGATGAGGCTCGTGGCCGTGCGCCTCCGGCGCCATGCCGGCGAGGATGCGTCACCGGCGCTAGCCGAAGTCTATCCCGCCCACCGGCTGTTCCAGGCCCTGGGGGATGCGGACTACGCGATCTGCTGCGCCAACTACGGTGCGAGCAGCCACCACCTCTTCGATGCCGCGGCGTTTGCGGCGATGAAGCCCGGCGCCTATTTCATCAACGTCGCCCGCGGCGGCCTTGCCGATTCGGCTGCGCTAGAGGCGGCATTGCAAAGCGGCCGCTTAGCCGGCGCGGGACTCGACGTCATCGAGGAGGAGCCAATAGATCGCAGCCGTGCTTTGTTGTCCGGCAACGTCATCGTCAGTCCGCACATTGCCGGCGTGACGGACGGTTCGTACTCTGGCATCGCCGCCGCGTTCGCCGCCAACGTGCGCCGGTACGCAGGCGGCCTACAGCCGCTTTATGCGGTCAACCGCCCTGTGGCGCCGCGCGGTATCGTTTGAACTTCAGACCTTAGGGGCCGCCTCGCGTATCTCTAGGGTGGCGCTGGCCTCGAAGCGCTCGAAGTTGGCGGCAAAACGCCTGGCTAGGTCTTTGGCTTGGGCGTCGTACGCCAATGGGTCCGGCCAGGTGGCGCGCGCATGGAGCACCTCGGTAGGAACTCCCGGGACCGAGTTCGGCACAGCGACTTTAAAGATCGGGTCGGTGTCGAAGCGGACGCCGTCGAGCGCGCCCGAGAGGGCCGCGTCGATCATAGCCCGGGTGTACGGCAGCTGCATGCGCTTTCCGACTCCGAAAGGACCGCCGCTCCAACCGGTGTTGACGAGCCAGCAGCGGGCGTTGTGGCGCGCGATCTTCTCGCCGAGCATCTTTGCATACACGACCGGGTCGTGCACCATGAACGGCGCACCGAAGCAATGCGAGAACGTGGTCTGCGGCTCGGTTACGCCCTTTTCCGTTCCGGCTACCTTGGCCGTATAGCCCGAGAGAAAATGATACATCGCCTGGGCCGGCGTCATGCGCGCTATCGGGGGAAGCACTCCAAACGCGTCGCAGGTCAGCATCACGAGGTGCGCCGGATGGCCGCCGCGGCCGGAGCCGACGATGTTGGCCAACGAAGCGAGCGGATAGGCGGCGCGGGTGTTCTCGGTCAGCGAGTCGTCGTCGAGGTCCAACTCTCGGGTCTGCTCGTCTACGACGACGTTTTCGAGCACGGTCCCGAACGTCTTAGTCGTCGGGAATATCTGGGGCTCGAGCTCGGCCGACAGGTGGATGGCCTTTGCGTAGCAGCCGCCTTCGATATTGAAGATGCCTCGATCGCTCCAGCCGTGCTCGTCGTCGCCGATGAGCGGACGGCGGGGATCTGCCGAGAGCGTGGTCTTGCCGGTTCCCGAAAGCCCGAAGAAGAGGGCGACGTCGCCGTTGCGGCCCACGTTGGCCGAGCAATGCATCGGCATGACGCCGCGCAAGGGCAGCAGATAGTTCATGATCGTAAAGACCGACTTCTTTATCTCACCCGCATAGGTCGTGCCGCCGATGAGCACGAGCCTGCGCCCGAAATCGACGATGATGAAGGTCTCCGAGCGCGTGCCGTCGCGTTGAGGCTCAGCCAAAAAGTCGCAAGCGTCGACGACGGCGAACTCCGGTCGGAAGCCGTCGAGGTCTTCGCCTTTTGCCGGGATGAAAAGATTGCGGGCGAAGAGGTTGTGCCAAGCCATTTGAGTGACGACGCGGATCGGCAGACGGTAGGCGGGATCTGCGCCGGCATACGCATCGAGCACGTAAACGTCTTTATCGCGCAGGTGCGCGTCGACGCGGTCTAACAGGGCGGCAAATACATCCGCGCCGAAAGGCTTGTTCGCCTTGCCCCAATCGATATGGGACTCGCTGCTCGGCTCGCGCACGAAGAACTTGTCGTTAGGCGAGCGCCCCGTATGCTTGCCGGTCATGACCACGAGCGGGCCGGACGCAGCCGTCAATCCCTCGTGGCGTCGAATCGCGTCTTCATAGAGCCGAGCGGCCGGTGCGTTCCACACCACGCTGCCCACTTGGCCGAGGCCGAAGCTTTCCAGTCCTACTGATTCCCCGACGAGCAGCGCCATAGGTTCCAAGGCTCCTTGAAAGTCGCAGGGCAGCCTTAAATCTTCACGCTCGCCTTGCGACAGTCCCTGCGGACGCAGGTCTCAACCGCAGTGCAGCTGCGACCTGCGTCGCGGCGCGGTTGTCCACAAGGGCGCCGTCGGGCGGCCATGAATGACTTCAAAACTCACCGCATGACGAAAAACTTCGTTCACCTGCACGTTCACAGCGAGTATTCGCTGCTCGACGGAGCTTGCCGCATCAAAGACATCGTATCGACGGCGGCCGCCTTCGGCATGCCGGCAGTGGCGCTGACCGATCACGGCGTGCTCTACGGCGCGCTCGAATTTTATTTCGCAGCCAAGTCGCTGGGCGTCAAGCCCATCGTCGGATGCGAGATGTACGTAGCGCCGCGGGGGCATCGCGACCGCAGCGCCCGGGATGAATATCACCTAACGGTGCTCGCCGCCGACATGGAGGGCTACCGCAACCTCATCAAGCTAGTGTCGGCCGGCTTCCTCGACGGCTACTACTACAAGCCGCGCGTCGATTTAAATCTTCTCGAACAGCACAACCGCGGGCTCGTCGTCCTGTCCGGATGCTTAGGCGGGGGCGTCGCCCAGCATTTGCTGCACGACCGGCCCAGTCAGGCCAGGGCGCTGATCGCCGACTATCGCGCGATTTTCGGCGAGCGCTATTTCTTGGAAGTGCATCACCATCATATGTCCATGGAAGACAAAGTGCGCGCGGCGCTTTTGGACATCGCGCGCGAATGCGGCATCCGCACAGTCGCGGCCAATGACTTCCATTATCTGCGCAAGGACGATGCGCCCGCGCACGACGTCTTGCTTTGCATCGGCACCGGCAAGATGCTGTCCGACCGCGACCGCATGCGCTTCGACGGCGACGACTTTTACTTCAAGAACGCCGACGAGATGCACTCGCTGTTCGCCGAAGCACCGGACGCGTGCGAGGCCACTATCGACGTCGCCGACATGATCGACTTGAAGTTGGAGACGAAGTCATTTGCCATCCCGGCTTTTCCGCTGCCGGCCCACGAGACCAGCGACAACTCGTACTTGCGGACGCTGTGCGTTGCGGGCTTGCGCGAGCGCTACCGCGATGCTGACGGCGAGCCCATGACCCGGCTTGAGTACGAGCTCGGGATAATCGAGCGGATGGGGTACGCGTCCTACTTTTTGATCGTCTGGGATTTCATCCGCTACGCGCGCGAGCAAGGCATTCCGGTGGGCCCCGGCCGCGGCTCGGCCGCGGGCAGCATCGTCGCGTACGCACTGCGCATCGCGGATGTCGATCCGTTGCGCTACAATCTGTTCTTCGAGCGCTTCCTCAACCCCGAGCGCATATCGATGCCCGATATCGACACCGATTTTTGCTTCGAGCGCCGCGACGAAGTCATCCGTTACGTGACGCAGCGTTACGGCGACGATCGAGTGGCGCAAATCGTAACGTTCGGGACTATGGCCGCGCGCGCCGCGGTCCGCGATGTCGGCCGCGTCACCGGCGTTCCGCTGAGCGAAGTGGATCGCATAGCTAAACTGCTTCCGGTCATCCCCACGAATCCCATGACCATTCGTCAAGCGATCGCGGCGGTGCCCGAACTGAACGCGGCTTATCAGCGCGAGCCGCAGGCGCGGGCGCTGCTGGATACCGCGATGCGGGTCGAAGGACTCGCCCGGCATGCTTCGACGCACGCCGCCGGAGTGGTGATCGCACCCGGGCCGCTCACCGATTTCGCGCCGCTGGTGAAGCTCGGCGACAACGTGATCGACACTCAGTATTCTATGGAGTGGGTAGAGCGAGTCGGCCTGCTCAAGATGGATTTTTTGGGTCTGCGCACGCTCACGGTCATGCAAGCCGCGTGCGACGAGATACGCCGCACAGCCGACGCGCACTTCACGCTCGAAGGCATACCGCTCGACGACGAGAGAACGTACGCTTTGCTGTCGCAAGGCCACACGACCGGGGTTTTCCAACTGGAAAGCGCCGGCATGCGGCGGTACATCGCCGAACTGCGACCAACGCGGATCGAAGACGTCATCGCGATGGTGGCGCTGTACCGCCCGGGGCCCATGGACTGGATAAACGACTTTATCGCCGGCAAGCACAAGCGCCGGACGATCACCTATTTACATCCCAAGCTCGAACCGATCCTCGAAGAGACCTACGGCATCGCCGTCTATCAGGAACAGGTCATGCAGATGTGTCGGGACCTAGCCGGCTACAGCGTCGGCCAAGCGGATTCGATGCGTAAGGTCATCGGCAAGAAGATCAAAGAGAAGATACCGGCCGAACGGCGCAAATTCATCACCGGCTGCGTCGAACACGGTCTGGACGAGGCGCTGTCCGCTCGGATCTGGCAGTTCATCGAGCCTTTCGCCGGCTACGGCTTCAACAAGGCCCACTCCGTCTGCTACGGATTGCTCGCTTACCGCACCGCTTGGCTAAAAGCGAACTACCCGCTGGCTTTCATGGCCGCGTTGCTTACGTCGGTGATGCACAACTCGGATAAGCTCGTCGAGTACCTGGGCGAATGCTCGCAACTGGGCCTGCGCATACTGCCCCCGGACGTCAACGAGAGCGGCACGGATTTCACGGTCGTGCAAGGCGCGATCCGTTTCGGGCTGCGGGCTGTGAAAAACGTCGGTGCCGGCGCGCTCGCGCAGCTGCTGGAAAAGCGCCAAACCGGTCCGTTCACGTCGCTTGGCGACATATGCGTGCGCGTCGACTGCCGCCAAGTCAACCGTAGGGTCTTGGAGTCGCTCATCAAGGCCGGCGCGCTCGATACGCTGCCCGGCAATCGGGGGCAAAAGCTCGCGGCGGCCGAGGCGGCGCTTGACTACGGGCAACGCGCGGCGCGCGAAAAGGACCTCGGGCAGACGTCGCTGTTCGGCTCGGACGGCGCGTCACCGTATCCGCCGCCTGCCTTGCCGTCCGTACCCGAGCCGCCGGCAGCGGTCCGTTTGGCGCAAGAGCGCGATGCGATCGGGGTCTACATCTCGGGCCATCCCCTCAGCGCCAGGCGCGCTGATTTGGCGCGCCGGACGACCGCGACTATCCGTGCTATTCGCGAATTGGCAGAGGATGAGACGGTCGTGATCGGCGGCGTGCTAGGGGCGCTGCGCAAGGTCATTACCAAATCGGGCGGTCAAATGGCGGTCGCCAAGCTGGAAGACATGACCGGGGCGGTCGAAATCGTCGTCTTTCCCAAATGGTACCCGGCGCTCGCGCCGTCGCTCGTGCCCGACGCGATCGTCGCGGTCAAAGGCAAGATCAAGGAGCGCCATGCTGGTGGCCGGGCGGCGGCGTCGCCCAGCGAGCCGGTCGAAGGCAGCGAAGACGAACGCTCGCAGATCAGCGTCCAAGCGCTTGACATCTGGCCGTTGGAGGCCGCGCCGATCGTGGGCGCGTCGGCGCACTCGACGGCCGAGTCCGACTTGCACGTGCGGCTTGCCGGGGACTTTACTGACGTAGCCCGACTGGCTAAGCTGCGCGAAATAGTATTGAGCGCGCCCGCGGGCCAAGCCCGGGTGGTGCTGCACGTCGGTTCCAACGGAGACAATCGCCCGCTCAAGCACGCGGTCCGCGTGACGCCGTCGCTGCGCGATGCCCTGACCGATTTGTTCGGCGTCGGCAACGTCTGGGAAGCTGCCACCGCTTGAGAGCCCGGTTGATAACGATCGATCTGGACGGTACGCTCATCGATGAGTCGCTTGAGGTATCTGCTGCGGATCGAGCGGCGATCCGCAAAGCGCTCGCTGCGGGAGCCAGCATCTGCTTGGCGACCGGGCGGCTCTTCGCGGCTGCGGAGCCCTTCGCGCGGACGCTCGGCTTGCGTGGGCCGATAATCGTGTTGCAGGGCAGCGCGGTATACGATCTGAGCACGCAGGCGTTGGTGCACTGTGTTCCGCTGGCGCCGGCGACGGCGCTGCGCGCTTATCAGGCCCTAAAGCGCAGCGGCTTCCACCTGCAGCTGTACTTCGGCGATACCCTCTTCGTCGACCATGTCGACGACCGGGCCGAACGCTATATCGCATTGGCGCGCGTGAAGCCGACCGTCGTCAAAGACCTCCGCGCCCTGCTCGACGGGGCGCCGCCGCCGGCGCCGGGGCCCATGAAGGTGCTCGGCATCGATGACGAGGCGAAAGTCGCGGCTATGATAGCGCAACTGGGCGCCGAATTAGGCGCAGCCGCCAACGTCTTCAAGAGCCAGCCTACTTATCTGGAAGTGACCGATCGGCGGGCCGATAAGGGAACCGCTTTACGGTGGGTCGCCGATTCGCTCGATGTTCCGCTGGCTCGGACTGCGGCGATCGGCGACTCGGATAACGACGTTCCCATGTTGGAAATCGCGGGTTATGCTTTCGCGGTCGGCAACGCGACGCCCGCAGCCAAAGCCGCGTCGCGGACGGTCGTGGCCGCACAGAGCAGCAACGGAGTCTCGGATGCGATCGCTCGATTGCTGGCTCAAGGCGGCGATGTCAGCGGCTAGCGCCGTCCGGCCAAGGCAGCGCGCGGCCAAACTGCGCGCGCTGATGCGTTTTGGCGCAGCGCTGGGCGTCATAGCGCTGATCTGGGCGGCGGCGTTTGGGAGCATAAGAGAAGCCGGCGACCCGCGATTTGCGCTCAGGGCTGTTAGCGTGAGCGGCGCACGCCGAACCGGCGCCGTGCGCGTCCTTGCGGCGGCGGCCTTGCCGCTTGGCCGCAACGTCTGGCTGCTCGACGTAAAGGCGGCTGCCCGCCGCGTGCGGTCATTGCCGTGGATCGATGCCGCGACGATCCGCCGCGCATGGCCGAATCGGCTGAGCATCGTCGTCACGGAGCGCACGCCGGTCGCGCGCATCAGCTTGGCGGCATCGCCGAGCGAAGAAGAACCGGTACCACGCGAGGCGCTCATAGACGGCTCGGCGCGAGTCCTCGACATCCAAGACGCTTCGCCGAGCGATGCAGGCCTGCCGCGGTTGATCATCGCTCCCGCGACTGCTGCGATGCGCCACCCGGGATCGTATGCGGGCCAAGCCGCAAGCCAAGCTTTGACGGCGCAGCGGCGCCTGGGCGCCTTGGGCATCCGAGCGACGCTCGTCCAGGTGGCGCCGGCGACCGGTATCAGCGTGAAGATCGACGGGCGGCAGTCGGTGTTGTTGGGCACGGTCGACGACCTCGAAAAGAAGGTCGCGCTGACTCAAGTAATCGCGGCGAAGATAACCCATCCGGATCGCGTCCTGTACATCGACGTCCGCAGCGTTCGTGCGCCGACGGTCATGTATCGTTAGAGCGAAATATTTTCAGCGTCGGGAGGCACGATGCGGTGGCGGTGCAGAACGAAGTGTCCGAAAGCACACATATCGATGGCGCGTAGTTCATCCACAGCACCCTGTGTATAACCGGCCGAGGTTTTTCATTGGCGCGTAGCGAGGTCATCACCGGTCTGGACATCGGTACGTCCAAGACGGCTGCTATAATCGCAAGCCCCGTCAGACAAGGCGAGTACGACATCGTCGGCTATGGAGTCGCGCCGTCTTTAGGTCTGCGCAAAGGCGTGGTCACCGACTTGGAGGAGACGGTAAAGGCCGTCGAGGCGGCGATCGAAACCGCCGAGCGAATGGCCGGCACCCATATTGAAACGGCGTACGTCGGCGTCACGGGCGAGCACGTGAGGTCCCAAAACTCTCACGGCATCGTCGCCGTGAGCGGTGAGGACCGCGAGGTGGCGCCGGTCGACGTAAAGCGAGTGGTGGACGCCAGCAGCATCGTCAACGTCCCGGCCGAACGGCAGATGATACACCGCCTGCCGCGGGAGTTCGTAGTCGACGGCCAAAACGGCATCACCGACCCACTCGGCATGTCGGGAGCGCGCTTGGAAGTCGACACGCACTTAGTCACCGCAGGATCGTCTTTTGTGGCCAACGTGCTGAAATGCGTGCATCGGGCCGGCATAGAACCCGCGGCCGTAGTCTTCGCGCCGCTGGCGTCCGGTGCGGCGGTGCTCCTCGCGGAGGAGCGCAATGCAGGCGTCGTGCTGATAGACATCGGGGGCGGCACGACCGACGTCGCGGTGTACTGGGGCGGAGGCGTGTACCACACTTGGACGGTTCCGGTCGGCGGCAACAGCATCACGAACGACATCGCGCTTGGCCTCAAGACGAGCTTCGGCGAGGCGCAAAGCATCAAGCACGCGTACGGCACCGCCAATATGGCGGTCGACTTAGCCGACGACGTCTTCGAGGTAAAGGCTCTTTCAGGCAGGACCAGCCGTTCAGCTTCGCGCCATTTCCTTCGGCAGATCATCGTGGCGCGGATGACGGAGATATTCAAGCTCGTTCGCAGCAACGTCGTTGAAAACTGCGCGCCCGAGACGATGTTGGCCGAGCTTGTGCTAAGCGGCGGCGGAGCCGAGCTTGCGGGGATCGATGCCCTGGCGAGCGATCTTTTCGAACTGCCGGCCCGAGTCGGCTACCCGATGCACGTGGGCGGTCTGACGGAAACGATCAAGAGTCCGGAGTTTGCCACAGCAGTCGGTCTGGTTCTCTTCGGTTCTAAAGGCGCGGGGCAGATCAAGCCGGCGCGCAGCAACGGCAAGAGCGCGATGTCGCGCGTTTCGGCATGGTTCGCCGACATATGGGGTTGAAGCTTCAAGCCGATCGGGCGCGACCCGGTCAAGGAGGTGACTGGTGACGGATCAACGGCGTTACGTGCCCGAACATATGGCTAGCATCAAAGTCATCGGCGTGGGCGGCGGCGGCTGCAATGCGATCAACCGCATGGTGGACGCGGGCATAAAGGGTGCAGATTTCTACACCGTCAACACCGACGTGCAGGCGTTGAAGTCCGCCCGCACCGATAACACGCTGCAGATCGGCCAAAATCTCACGCGCGGCTTGGGGGCCGGCGCCGATCCCGAAATCGGCCGTCAGGCGGCCGAAGAGTCCAAGGACGAGCTCGCCATGCTCGTCGAGAATACCGACCTCGTCTTTATCACCGCCGGCATGGGCGGCGGCACCGGAACCGGCGGAGCGCCCGTCGTCGCCGAACTCGCACGGGCGGCCGGCGCCTTGACGATCGGCGTGGTGACCAAGCCGTTTGGGTTCGAGCTGCGCAAGCGCGCGCAGATCGCGGAGCGCGGCATCGGCGACCTCGAGCAAAAGGTCGACACCTTGATCGTCATCCCCAACGACCGGCTGTTGTCAGTCATCGAAAAGCGCACGCCGTTGCTGGAGGCTTTCCGCTACGCGGACGACGTGCTGCGCCAAGGGATTCAGGGCATCACAGACCTGATCACGCAGCCAGGTTTGATCAACCTCGATTTCGCTGACATCCGGCGGGTCATGACGGACGCCGGCTCTGCGCTGATGGGCATCGGAACCGGGTCGGGCGAACGGCGCGCCGCCGATGCGGCGCAAAAAGCCATTTCCAGCCCGCTGCTCGAGGCCACCATCGACGGCGCGCGCGGCGTTATCTTCAATATCTACGGCGGTTCGGATCTATCGATGTACGAAGTGAACGAAGCGGCCGAGCAGATAAGCAAAGCCGTCGACCCGGACGCCGAGGTCATCTTCGGCGCTACGATCGACGAGCGTCTGCAAAACGAGGTCCGGGTCACCGTCTTGGCCACCGGCTTCGGCTCGCGGGCGCGCGACCGTCAACGGGTCATAGGGGTCGGCGAAATCGAAAAAGTCAAGCCGATCAACATGGAAGAGATCGAAGTCCCGGCCTTTTTGCGCTACAATCGCTAAGCGCCGCGGCCTAAAGCGCCCGGTCAGGCGTGCTGTCGGCGCCTGGCCGGCGCAAAGCCGGCTGCGGTCTTTTAAATAGGCGCCTTGGCTTGCGTCGCCCGCCTAAGCTTGTGGAGTGCGCGTATGAAAGTTCTGTGTTCGGGTCACATCGACGTGGCCGCACCGGCGCAAAACGTGTTCGACTTCATCGCGGCGGTATCGAAATGGCCACTTTGGTTCTCGGGCGTCGTCAGCGCTCAGCAGTCCGATACACGGGAGCTTGCGCCCAACCAAGAGGTGCACGTCTGCTTTCAGACCGGACGGCGGCGCTGGCACGAGACATTCGAAGTCTCGCGTTGCGTACGCAATGCGTTTCTTTCGCTGGAGGGCGAACTTTCGGCGGCTCGCCGGATCGACTTTCGGCTGGAGCAGCGGGCGGCCCACGCTCGCGTGCTGTGCGCGATCGGCTATCGCGTCTTCGGCGGCCCGGCTGAGCGCGCTTACGACTCGTTGTTCGGGCGCCCGCGCGTCAGCCGCGAGCTGCGCAGATCGTTAGTTAACCTGCGGGGCCTGCTGGAGGAGGCCCTATCGGACTCGGTGCTGCCCGAATCGGCGGCTAGCGACGCGCAGCCGCCTTCGTCCGTCGCGGCGGCAACGCCCGGGGCAGACACAACGCCGACGGCTTTGAGCCGGCGCGGCGTTGCCGAAGAAGTCGCGCCGGTCGCATAGGTCGGGCGTCGGGCGCGCCGAAGCGTAGACGTCATGCCCGTCTACGAGTACCGCTGCAAAGATTGCGGCGTCACCCACGAGATAGAGCATGGCATACGCGCTGAGCGTCCGACGAAATGTCCCACTTGTGGCGGCGTCTTGGTGCGCGTTTTCCATCCGGTGGGTCTGGTCTTCAAGGGCAGCGGCTTTCACAAGACAGACTACGGCGCTAAGGCCGGCGTGCGCAAAAACGCGGGCGATTTGCCGGCCGGCGCAGATAAGCCGGCCGCGGGCGACAAGTCGCCGCCCGGCGGCGGCGAAGCCAAATCGGGCGATGCAAAGCGCAGCGACGGGAAGCCTGCGGCTGCCAAGCCGGCGAGCGGCGAAAGCGGCAAGAAGGAATGACCGTCGATGCGCTGCTGCGGGCCATCGGAATCGCGCTTGGCGGAGCGTCGCTGGTCTTTGTGGCGGTGCTGCTCGCTCTTAGCGTTATGCGCGTGCTTAGATTGAAAGCGCGCCTCAAGCGTCTGCAGCAGCACCCGACGTTATCGGTTCTGCGCGCTGCGCCTGTAGCCGGGCGGCCGCTGCAGGCCGCCCTCGAGCGCGCGCCCGGGTCGGTCAAGGGCGCCCTCATGGCGATCCGGCGCCTCGCGGCGATAGTCACGGTGTTCGGGGGCTTGCGCCAGGACGTCGGGTTCCTCGGCGATTCGATGGACGATCTGCTAAGCGCGCTTATCCCTTCGCTGCGCGGGATGGTCAGCCGATAAAAAGCGCTTTCCATGCCGGGCCGAAACCGGGAAACGAAGTCGCAATGCAATCCGCGTCTTCGATTTCGATGGGGCTTGCGGTTGCGACTCCAAGCAGCGCCGCCATCATGCCGATGCGGTGGTCGCCGCCCGTGCGCACGCTGTGCGGCGCACGCAACGTACGGCCGCCGCGCACGATCAGGCCATCGGCGGTTGGCGCAGCGTCCGCACCGAAAACGGTCAATACGTCGACGATCGCCGCGATCCGATCGGACTCTTTGACGCGCAGCTCAGCCGCGCCGCGCACCACCGTTGTGCCGCTTGCGACCGCCGCTAAGGCGCACAGAGCCGGGACCTCGTCGATGAGGTTCGGAATGTCGTCGGGCCGCAGCTCGACCCCGCGCAGCGGTGCGCCGCCTGCAACTTCGATGTCGGCCACCGGCTCCGCGCCGTAATTTCGCTCGTTGCGCACCACGAGCCAAACGCCCATGGAACGCATCGCTTCCAGCGCCGCGCTGCGAGTGGGGTTGATACCGACGTCGCGCAAGCTGAGCCGGCCGGCGGCCGCAGACGCGGCTGCGCACAGGCAATACACCGCAGCGGATAGGTCTCCCGGAACCTGCAGCCGGTCTATCGGACGCAACGCGCTTTGCTCCACCGCGACCGAATTGTTCACTCGAGCTATGCGGGCGCCCATCGCTTCCAGCAAGCGTTCGGTGTGATCGCGGCAGACGAGCGGGCTGTGCACCCGCGTGACGCCGTCGGCGCCGATGCCTGCGAGCAGTAGGGCCGATCGCACTTGGGCCGATGCAAATGGCATCGTATAATCGATGCCGCGCAGTCGCCCCGCGACTTTCTCCAGCCGGACCGGCGGCCGCCCCGACGGCGCGGTGGAGATGACCGCGCCCATGCGCCGTAACGGTCGGGCGACGCGCGCCATCGGCCGTCCGCGTAGCGAACGGTCGCCGTCCAAAATCGTCGCGCCGCGGCCAGCCAAGAGACCCATGAGGAGTCTCATGGTGGTGCCCGAGTTGCCGCAATCGATGACGCCCGAAGGCGCCGCCGGTTGACGCATTCCGGTGACGGATGTCGCCGGACCGGCTGTGCGGACGCCGGCGCCCAGCTGAGCGATCGCGCGGCGCGTGCGGCCGACGTCGTCACCCTCGTTAAGGCCGCAGATGCTGGTAGTGCCGCGGGCGACCGCCGCTAGCACGAGTGCTCGGTGACTGATCGACTTATCGCCAGGCATGCTTGCGGCGGCGTGCCGGGCAATCGGCTGGCCTAACTTCAACGTCGCCATGCTGTCAGCGAGCGATTGCACCCGCGCTGGCGCGGCTCCCTTGTATGGAGCGTTTGCGCGCCGTCAGCACAGCCCCGCAGCAGCGTTGCGCCGCAGCAGCGTGGCGCGGCACCAGCGTTGCGCGGCAGCACGGGGGACAATAGTAGCAGCGAGCCACAGGGATTGGCGCTGACGCATCGCAAACGATTTAGCGTGAAGACCGCTCTGCGAGCAGTCAGTCTGTCCGCAACGCTGTTCGCATTCGCGCTCGTGGTCTGGGGCGGCATCGTGCGCATCAACGGGGCGGGCATGACATGCCCCGACTGGCCGCGCTGCCGCGCCGCGTGGCTGCCGGCGCTGCAAGGTCCGGTCGTCTACGAGTGGACGCACCGCTTCGGCGCTGGGATCTTGACGCTGCTCATGGTGTCCACGGTCGTCCTGGCGTGGAGCCGGCGGCGCGAGCTGCCGCTCGTCATGCGAGCAGCGTGGTTTGCCTTCGGTCTCTTGGGCGCGCAGGTCATCGTGGGTGCGCTGACGATCAAATACCTCAACAATCCGCCCAGCGTCGCCGCTCATCTGGCGGTAGGTATCGGGACGTTCGTCAGCTTGCTGCTGGTGACGCTTGCAGCGTTTTTGCCGGCCGAACGGTCCGCGGGCGGCGCGGGGGTCGGGCTGGCGCTGCCGCGCATGGCCCTGTTGACCACTGCCTGCGCCTTCCTTGCGGTCATCGCCGGGGGCTACATGAGCGCGTCGGGGGCCGGTGCGGCGTGCACCGGCTTCCCGCTGTGTCACGGATGGGGCGCGGCCGGCAATTCGGCGCAGCAGATCCACATGGTCCACCGATTCTTAGCTTACGTGACCGTGCTGCTCGTGATGGCGACGGTCGGCCTGATATCCAAAGTCAGCGTCAAACCGCGCGGCATGGCCGCGCTGGGTGGCATCACTTTGGGGCTGGCCCTGCTCCAGGCTGTTCTAGGCGTGCTCACCGTACTTTCGCGCCTCGAACCGGTCTTTCGCTCGTGGCATCAAGCCAACGGCGCGCTGCTGGTGGCGGCTCTGAGCGTTTTGACCGCGTTGAGTTATCGCGCTGCGCTCGGCCGGCGTGGTGAAACCGCCGACGACTTTTCGCAAGTCCGGGCGCCGTCGCCACGGCCGGCCCGCATGGTGCAGACCGTCAAGAACTACCTCGCGTTGACCAAGCTTAACGTAATGTCGCTGCTGCTCTTCACGACGCTGACCGCCATGATGATCGCGGCGGGGGGGCTGCCGTCCGGGCGATTGATATTTTGGACGCTGCTCGGCGGCGCCTTAGCGTCGGCGTCTTCCGCGGCCATCAACATGTTCGTGGATCGAGATATCGACGCCGTCATGAAGCGCACGAAGAGCCGCCCCATTCCGACCGGGAAGATAGCGCCCCGCCATGCCTTGATCTTCGGATTGGCTTTGGCAGTCGCATCGGCAGCCATCCTTGCAGTTGAGGTCAATATGCTTGCGGCCGGGTTGGCCGCAGCCGGCATTCTCTACTACGTCCTCGTCTACACGCTGTGGCTCAAGCGGACGACGCCCCAGAATATCGTCATCGGCGGCGCGGCCGGCGCGATACCTCCGCTGGTGGGCTGGGCAGCGGTGACCGATCACGTCGGCGTGACGGCTGCGTTGCTGTTCCTGATAGTATTCTTGTGGACGCCGCCGCACTTCTGGGCGCTCGCGCTGCTCGGTAAGGAGGAGTACCGCCGGGTCGGCATACCGATGCTGCCGGTGATCCGCGGCGATGCCGTCACCAAGCAGCATATAATCTGGTACACCGCCATGCTGCTCGTCACGACGCTGGTCTTGGTGCCCATGCACTTGATGGGCGTCGTGTATCTCGGCTGCGCCGTCGCCCTCGACGCCGTTTTCTTAGCCTGCGCCCTTTGGGTGGCCCGCAGCGGGTCACCGCGCAGCGAGCGTATCATGTACCGCTATTCCATGCTCTACCTCGCGCTGCTGTTCGGCGCCATGGTCGTCGACCGGTTTCACCATGGTCCGGGCGTTTAGGACCCGCGCGCTGTGAGCGCCCAAGCGCCGACGGCCCGCGCGCAGTTGACGGTTGCCGCCCCTGACTACGGCGCGGGGCGGATACTGCCGGCGCTCGTCCTGGGCGTTTTTATGCGCGCGCTGCAGATGACTATGTTCGGGCCGTCGCTTGTGAATATCGCGCAATCGCTCGGAGCGTCTCTGGCGCAGATCGGCTGGATCGTGGCCGCGTACGCGACCGGGTCGCTCGTCGCGCAGCCGATCATCGGGCGGTTCTCGGACGCCAAGGGCCGCAAGGCCGTCTTCGCCGCAACCATCGGGCTATTCGCAGTGGGGTCGCTATGCTGCGCTTTTGCGACGACCCTTAGCGTGCTGGTCGCAGGCCGTGTCATCCAAGCGATCGGCGCGGGCGGGATTCAGCCGGCGGCTACGGCGATCATCGGCGACCGCGTTCCCAAGGCGCGCCAAGGCGCTGCGCTCGGTGCTGTCTTCGGCATGTTCGCGCTGGCGGGCATCATCGGTCCGCTCATCGGCGGAGCGCTCATCGACGGCGGCCGCGGTTTTGCCGCTAGCCACGCGCTCGGCGAAGCGCTGCATCGCGAACTGACCGTCTATCCTTGGCATCTGATATTCTGGCTGAACATCCCGCTTGCCGTCGCAACGCTGCTGCTCGCGACGCGCATGCCGGCCGATGCGCCGAGACGCGAGCGCGTCGGTTTCGATGTCGGCGGCGTGGTCTTGCTGGGCGCGTTCAGCGCCTGCATCATGCTGGCTGCCACGACCGGACCGCTGCCGGCGATCGCGTGGCTCATAGCCGCTCTCGTCTGCATCTGCGCGTTTGCGCTGTGGGAGCGCAAGGCCCGCATCCCGCTCATCGACCCATCGTTGTTCGCCCAGCGAGGTCCGGCGCTTATCTACGCAATAGCGTTCGTCTCAGGCGTGCCCGTCTTTTCGATCATGATCTATTCGGCGGCGTACGTCATAGCGCGGTTCGGCGTCAGCGCGACTCAAAGCGGCATGCTGCTGCTGGTCCTGGCCGTGCTCTTGGGGATCGGCTCTTTCGGCGGCGGAAGACTGGTCGATCGCCTTGGGGCCAAGCCGCTGATGTTGGCCGGCATGGTTTCGCTGATGCTGGGCGCCTTATTGTTCGGTGTCGGAAATAGTCTGCCGACGGTTGTGGCGGCCATGGCTTTGGCCGGCCTGGGCATGGGGCTGGCCACGGCGCCGCCGAACGCGCTGGTGTTGGCGTACGTCGCCAAGCGTCGGCGCGGGGCGGCGACCGGCTTGATGAGCATGCTGGCCACCTCGGGGTCCGTGACGGCGCCGGCGGTGGTATCGGCCTACCTGCACTACGGCACCGGGGGCGTGGCTCGAGATTTTCAGTCCGAGTTCTTCTTATGCGCGTTGTTGGCGCTTGGCTGCGCCGCTGCGACCACGCTTTTGCCGCAGCCGACAGAGCAAGCGGGATGACGGCGGGAACGCTTTTTGCAAGTGCGAATCGGATTCCACGTTCCCCGGCCGAAGTGGCGGAACTGGTAGACGCACGCGACTCAAAATCGCGCGAGGTAACCCCTCATGTGGGTTCGATTCCCACCTTCGGCAAAGGGAGGACGCTTGCAGACCCGGGACGAGCATGCGAGTAGGGAAGCAGCGGTGAGCGAAGACAAGCGCCGTTTCACGCTGGATCGCAGCTTTTGGACGGTGACGATCGCGTTGGGACTGATCAGCGCGGTGCTGATGGCCCTCGTGAAGTTCATGCCCTTAGACCGCGTGCTGCCGGAAGCGGCCGACTCAGCGCAGTCGATCGATTACCTTTTCAAGTTCATGACGTTCTTCAGCATACCGATCATGGTCTACGTCTACGGCTTCGCGCTATATTTTATCTTCCGCTATCGGCGACGGCACGATCAACCGATGACCGACGTGGGTTCGGGAATACACGATCACAAAGGCTTGGAGTTTTGGTGGACGATGGTCCCAGCCGTCCTCATGCTGACGCTTGGCATCTTGAGCTACTTGGAGATCCCCAAGTACTACCAAGCCAAAGCCGGGGCCGTCACTTTAGAGGCCATCGGTCATAAGTGGTTTTACGAGTTTCGCTATCCGGGGCTCAAGAATTCCGTCTATAACGAGCTGCACTTGCCGGTCGGCGTTCCGGTGACTATAGACGTCACCGCGGCCGAAGCCAACGAGCGCGACGCCGTCATCCACTCTTTTTGGGTGCCCGAGTTTCGCGTCAAACAGGACATGGTGCCCGGCCTGGTCGTGCCGCTGACGTTTACGCCGATCCGCCAAGGCACTTACCCACTCGTCTGCACGGAGTTCTGCGGCGTGGGCCATTCCGCGATGCGCGCGGCGGTCGTCATCCAATCGCGCTCGGACTTCGACGCCTGGTATAAGAAGACGGCCGCGGCGTCCGGTCACCCGACGGTCGCGCTGAGCGCCGGCAACGCGGCCGGCGGCCAGCAAATCTTCGCGCAGAAATGCACCGCTTGCCATAACGCGGCGCCTTTCGACCAGCGCAAGGTCGGGCCCGGCCTGGGAAATCTCTTTCATGACCCGGCTCACCCGAAGCTGGTGGACGGCAAGCCGGCCAACGCCAAGGATGTCGCCGAGATCATCAGCCAAGGTTTCCGCGGGGACATGGGCATGATGCCAAACATGCAGGCCAACGGCCTGTCGGCCAAAGATGTCGCCAATCTCATCGCGTATCTACAGACGTTGCACAAATAGAGACAAAGGACGCAAATCATGGCAGTAGCTGATGTAACCAGGGCGTCGGACAGCCACATCCATCCGCCGCCGTCGAGCTTCGTCCGCAAGTACGTTTTCAGCCTCGATCACAAGGTGATCGGCATCCAGTACTTCCTCACTGCGGGGCTGTTCTTCGTCCTGGCTGGGCTGTTGGCGGAGCTGATGCGTGCCCAGTTGCAGGCCCCGGCTAACCAAGTCCTCAGCCCCACCACTTATAACGAGGCGTTCAGCGTCCACGGGTCGGCGATGGTTTGGCTGGTCATCATACCGCTGATGACCGGAGCGCTGGGCAACTTCGTCATGCCGCTGCAGATCGGCGCGCGCGATGTCGCTTTTCCCTGGCTAAACATGGTGAGCTTTTGGATGTTTCCCCCGGCCGGCATATTGCTGTTCGGCAGCTTTTTGTTCGGCGCGCCCCAAGCCGGCTGGACCGAATACCCGCCGATGAGTTTGCAGACGCCGCCCGGCACGACGATGTGGTGCATGGCGATTTTCTTGATCGGAATCTCCAGCACGATCACGGGCATAAACTTCCTCGTGACGATCATCAAGATGCGCGCGCCCGGCATGACCCTGACGCGCATGCCGCTGTTCGTTTGGGCGACGGGAGTGACGGCGTTTTTATCCTACATCGCCACCACCGCGCTGGCCGCGGCCTTGGCGGCTTTGTTCATCGAGCGGGTGTTCAACGTGCCTTTCTTCGACCCGTCGCGTGGCGGCAGCCCCGTTCTGTGGCAGCACATGTTCTGGTTCTACTCCCACCCCGCCGTGTATATCATGATCTTGCCCGGCTTCGGGCTGGTGTCGGAGATCATCCCCACTTTCACGCGCCGGCCGATTTTCGGCTACAAGGCGATCGCATACTCATCGGTGGCGATCGGCCTGATGTCTTTCATGGTGTGGGCGCATCATATGTTCACAAGCGGCCTGGCGATGTGGGTCCAGTTGCCGTTCATGGTCCTGACGATGGCGATCGCCATCCCCACCGGAATAAAGATCTTCAGTTGGGTGGCGACGCTGTGGGCCGGCAACATCCGCCTCGCCTCGCCGTTGCTGTTCGTGCTGGGCTTTTTGTTCACGTTCCTGTTCGGCGGGATCACCGGGATCTTCTTGGCATCGGTACCGGTTGACATCCACGAGCACGCTACTTACTTCGTCGTCGCGCATTTGCACTACGTGCTGTTCGGCGGCAGCGTATTCGCGATCTTCGCCGGCATCTATTACTGGTGGCCGAAGATGACCGGGCGCATGCTCGACGAGCGGCTCGCGAAGCTGCACTTCTGGCTGATGTTCGTGAGCTTCAACGCCACCTTTTTGCCGATGCACTGGATCGGTCTGCTGGGGATGCCGCGGCGGGTATCGACGTACGATCCGCAGTTCGCCGGGACCAATCTATTCATCTCGCTATCGGCGTACGTGCTGGGCGCATCCATGCTCGTGTTCGCTTACAACGCGCTGCGCAGCGCCAAGCACGGCGAGCCCGCCGGCCAAAACCCGTGGGGCGCACGCACGCTGGAATGGATGACGCCGTCGCCGCCGCCGTATTACAACTTCGAGCGCATCCCCGTCGTCCTGTCGGGGCCCTATGATTACGGCCGGCCGTTGCCTTACAGAGAGATCAACGCCGACCTTTCGACGGTCCCCATCCGCTAAGGGAGGAGCATCGAACCGGCCATGGCGACGGACGCCCTGCACTCCGACGACGCGCTGTACCTCGAGGTCAGGGACCAGCGACTGTTGGGCTTCTTGCTCTTCCTCATCAGCGACTGCGTTTTGTTCGCCTCGTTCATCTTCGCGTATCTCTACATGCGCAGCTCGGTATCGGTGTGGCCGCCGCCCGGAGTCGGGAAGGCCGACTTGTACGTCGCAGCTGTGAACTCCATCGTTCTGTTCGGCAGCGGCGCGACGATGCACTACGCGATCGAAGCTTTCAAGCACGAACGCCGGGCAAAGTTCATGGCTTTCATGCTTGCCACGATCGTGTTGGGTTGCATGTTCTTGAGCGGCCAGGCGTACGAGTATTCGCATCTGGCCCAGCTCAAAACGACCTGGCCTTCGAGCACGTACGGCGCGTCTTTCTTCACCCTGACCGGCATGCACGGCTTTCACGTCTTCGTGGGCGTGGTGTTCCTGATCATCGTGCTCCTTCAGGCGCTGCGCGGAACGTACACGCGCCACAAGTATTTCGGCCTGACGGCTGCGACTTTGTACTGGCACTTCGTCGACGTCATCTGGGTGGCGCTGTTCTTCTTGCTCTACGTCTACTAAAGGGAGCTCAAGTCCATGAACGCAGTCCTCTTGGAGCGAACGATCGCGGTCATAGGCGCGATCGTCGTCGGCATTTCAGCCGTCACTTCGCTGGCCGGGGAATGGCAAAAGCGCGGGCTGGACGACCAGGTCAGCAAGGTCATGCTCGGGTTGCTGACGCTGGGCTGCGTCATCGTGATCCTCGCCGCCGCCGGCGTGGTTGGAAAGGTCTGATCCAAGTCATGGCCATCGATGTCGAACAGACCCGCGGGGACCGCTACGAGGTGCCGCGCAGCCGCGGCGTTCCGCCCACCGTCCGCTGGCTGATCGGCATCGGCCTGTTCATCATCTTCGTCATGGGTGTCATTTCGGTCGCCGAGGCGGGGCATTTCCACGTCTGGCCGGCGGGCGATACGACGCGGACGCCGCTGAGCGGAAAGTTTTAACCACCGCCCCTAACGCGCCGCCGGTCGGCGGCTTGCTCCCACTCCGATGTTTCTGAAGTGCCGGGGTAATACGTCCGTCGGCCTGCCGTCGATCGTGTGGACGCCGCCGTATTCGCTGAACTCGACCAGCGCCGGCGTCAGCGCAAACGTAAGGTCGGCCTCTCCTCGGGTCGGCCATTCGCAGGCTACCTGGCGGTCGGGAAGCAGCACGGCGATGTAACCCGTGCTCGAGCGATCGGAAAAGTCGTCGCGGCCGCGGGTTTGCAGATAGCCGTCGACGATGAATATCGGCCCGAACGTCTCGCGCATGGCGCGCATCGGCTCGACGAGCAGATAGACGGCGTACAGCGCGAAACCCACGACCCCGGGCAAGAAGACCACGGCCAAAATGCGGTCGTCCACAATTTCTTTGATGCCGCCGGTTTGGACTACGCGTGCGCCGTGCTGGCCGATCCACAGGCACAAGAAGGCGAAACAAAGGGCGATGAGTGCCGGCTCGATCGCGATGGCAACGCGGCCCGCAAACCCGCGCCGCACGATCTTGCGCTCCTCTGGCAGCCATCGGCGCATCGCCAACGTCTGCCGCCGCTGAGCGGGAGATAAGTGCATCTGGTGGAAGGAATCCACGATGAAGCGCTTCGCCGCGCGGCTGGGCGGTCCTATAGTGGCGTTGCTGTTGAGCCTCGCCGCCGCATCCGCCGCACCAGCGGCGGACAATCCGTTCGACTCGCATGTCAAAGCATTAGGCGTCGGAGACGTCCTGCCGCCGACGCGATTCATCGATCAGGTTGGCAAGCCAATGACCATGCAGGCTCTGAGGGGCCGGCTGGTAGTGCTGGGGTTCATCTACACGCGCTGTTCCGACGCCTGCCCGCTGATAAGCGCCAAGTTCGCGCAGCTGCGCAAGCTGCTCGGATCAGGACCGTTCGCGCTGGCCGAGGTCACCTTTGACCCGCAGCACGATACGCCGGCCGTCATGCGCGGCTACGCGCGCAAGTACGGCGCGGACGCCGGCCGCTGGGCAATGCTGAGCGGCCAGCCGGCGGCGGTGCTCGCATTCGATCGCGCTGCAGGGCTTTCGGCGATCGCCGACGCCAAGGGCGAGATCTTGCACAACAACCGGATGCTGATAGTCGCGGCGAACGGACGTATCGCCGACGTCATAGACGACGGCGGCTGGACACCGGCGGACGTGGCAGCAGATGCACGCCATTTGGCGTCGCTGAACTCGAGTCCGCTGGCCCGCTTGGACCTCGCGCTGTCGAAAGCGGTCGTGAAGGTGTGCGGTGGTCTGGCGAACGGCCGCTCCGGCTTGCCGGACTTGGTCGCCGTACTCGGCGTATTGGCAGCGACCGGGTTGTCGCTGTACTGGCTGCACCGCCGGGTCTTTGCGGCAAACCCGTAGGAAAGGGGACTGATGGACGAGCATCCTCAGTACGAATACGGAGTGTTAGCGGGAGAGAGCAAGACGCGTGCGTGGCTGGACGAGCTTTCCCAAGTTCTAAACGAGGGTTATGATCTGGTGCACTTCGGGCCGTACAATTCGACCTACAACGTAGCCATAGTACGCAAGCCGAAGGCGACATGACCCGAGGACCGTGCCTTTTGCGGGTACGCCGTGCAAGCTTCCAATCAAGGAGATAGGAGATGACCAACCGGCTGCGTTGGCTTGCGCTGCTCGCCGCTCTCACGTCCGCCGGCTGCGCCGCTGCCACGATGCCCAAGGGCTCCTACGGCACGGTGTTCGGCCGGGTAACCAATTCTTCCGGGCAGCCGATCAGCGGAGCCACGGTCGTCGTCGATATCGTCGTCAAAGCCACTACCGACGCCAACGGCAGCTTTACGGTGACGACGGTGCCGGTCGACGCGGCCGGAACGAACACGTCGGTGTGCGCGCAGGCCGCCGGCTACGCGCCCAAGACGGTGTATCCGACCGTCACGGACAACGCTCGCGTTGAGGCGGACGTAGCGTTGGCGCCGGGCTCCGGCCAATGCACCGGCGGCTAAAGGACCCCTCTGCTGAGCTAAGGAAGCGTGTCCCGTTCCGTAGCTTAGGGGAGGGCCGCTGTGGCCATAACACCTGGCGACCTCGGCTCGTCGCCGAAACCGCGCGGCGAGTCAAAAGTCAACTCAGTCGACCGGGCGCTGGTCATCCTTGAGTATCTGGGAAACGGAAAAGAGATCGGCGTCCGAGAGCTGGGTCAATCGATCGGGCTGTCCAAGAGCAGCGTGCACCGCATCCTGCAGACGCTGCGAGCTCGAGATTTCGTGAAATGGAATCCTCAGAACGCCCGCTACTCGCTGGGCGTGCGTGCATTTGAGGTCGGCTCGGGACTGTTGCGCTCCATGACCGGCAGTGCGGCCAAGCTGACGATCGATCAGCTCATCAGCGCCTTGGGGTTGCCGGGCGAATATCCAAGCCAAGGATCGGAGGCCGAACGCGTCTTGCCGGACGGCCAGGAGACGTTAGGCAAGCATAACGGTGCCCCGCCGAACCGCTCCGAGTAGTCCGACCAAGCCGCGCGTCGCTGGGCCGACAGGAGCAGCTCTGAGGTGACCGCCCGACCGCGCGTTTTCGTCAGCCGTGTGATACCCGATGCGGGCCTCGATCTGCTCAAGCAGCATTGCGAAGTCGAGGTCTGGCCGCATGATCGGCCGCCGACAAGCCAAGAACTCGTTCTAGGCTGTCATAACAAAGAAGCACTCGTATGCCTGCTTACCGAGAAAGTGGACGGCGAATTCTTGGCTGCTGTCCCCGGCCTCAAAATGGTCGCCAACGTAGCGGTCGGCTTCGATAACCTCGATGTGGCAGCTGCGACGCGCGCCGGCGTGGCGCTTTCGAATACGCCTGGAGTTTTGGACGAGACGACCGCCGACCTCGCGTTCGCGCTTATCCTTGCTTCGGCTCGCCGAATCGTCGAGGCAGACCGCCTGGTCCGTACCGGGACTTGGAGCGGCTGGGGCATCATGCAGTACTTGGGCCACGACGTCCACCATGCGACGCTCGGGATCGTCGGCTTGGGTCGAATAGGGCGCGCTTTGGCGCGTCGCTCGGCTGGCTTCGCGATGACGCTTTTATACACGGATGAGGCGCCGGCCGGTCCTGATGTCGAGAAGGAGCTCAAAGCGCGGTTCGTCTCGATGGACGAACTGCTGCGCACCGCCGACTTCGTCAGCCTACACGTGCCGCTGACGCCGCAGACGCGCCACTTGATCGACGCCGCGGCGCTGCGGGCCATGAAGCCGACCGCTCATCTCATCAACACGTCGCGCGGGCCGGTGGTCGAGGAGCAAGCGTTGATCGACGCGCTGGCACACGGCGTCATCGCCGGAGCCGGGCTGGACGTCTACGAGCACGAGCCCCAGATATCGCCCGACCTAATCGCGTTGCCCAACGTCGTTCTGCTGCCCCATATCGCCAGCGCGAGCCATGCTACGCGCGGCAGAATGGCCGAAGTGGCCGCCACAAACGTGATCGCGTTCTTCAACGGAGAAGCATTGCCGACACCGCTCAACGCTCAAGTGCTTGGCGCTCGGTCCGCAGCTAACTGACGGCGTCGCAGCGTTGCGCATCTTGATCGCAACGGATAAGTTCAAAGGGAGCCTCTCCGCCATTCACGCCGCCTGCGCCATGCGTGACGGTTTCGCCCGCGCGTTTCCGGACGCCCAAATAGACTTGCTGCCGGTGGCCGACGGGGGCGACGGTACGATGGACGCATTGCTGTCCGCGCTGGGTGGCAAGCTCGAGTTCCGGCGCGTGACCGGCCCAGCCGGCACGTCCGTCGAGGCATCGTTCGGACTGCTCGGCGCTGGAGTCGCTGTCGTAGAGTTGGCCAAGGGCAGCGGCATGGCGCTGCTGGGAAACCGGCGCAACGACCCGGCGACCGCGACGACGTTCGGCACCGGCGAGCTGATCGCCGCCGCGGTTGACGCCGGTGCGCGCCGCATCATATTGGCCGTCGGCGGCAGCGCGACCAACGACGCAGGAGCCGGCGCTTTGAGCGCGCTCGGCGCGCAATTCCTCGACCCGACCGGCGCACGGCTGCCTCATGGGGGCGTCGCATTGGCGCGGCTGGCGCACATCGACATCAGCGGTTTGCGCCGCAGGCTCGAGGGCGTGACTTTGGACGTTGCGTGCGACGTGGACAATCCGCTTTGCGGTCCCGATGGCGCGTCTGCCGTCTACGGCCCGCAAAAGGGGGCGGCGCCCGAAACGGTGCGGGAATTGGACGCCGCGCTCGAGCGTTTCGCACTGGTGGCGGCCCAGACGACGGGTGTCGACGTCCGATCGGTTCCGGGCGCCGGTGCGGCCGGAGGGACGGCGGGCGGCTTCTTGGCGTTGGCGGGCGCTCGGCTGCGTGCCGGAGCCGAGCTGGTGTTGGAGGTGCTGCGCTTCAACGAACGCATTGGGGGTGTTGACTTGGTGGTGACGGGCGAAGGGTGCCTCGACGCTCAATCCCTGCGCGGGAAAGCGCCGTTCGGCGTGACGCGCGCGGCCGCGGCAGCCGGCATACCGGCGGTCGCGATCGCGGGCAGCATTCCGGCTGACAACGCGCAGTTATCGGCCTTAGGCTTAGCGACCGCGGCGACGATCGCCACCGGCCCGATGTCGCTCGAGCAATCGACCGCCGGCGCTGCGGTGCTGCTGAGCGGCGCTGCTGAGCGGCTCGGGCGCGCGATCGCCCTGAAAATCTAGACTCGGGCCGCGGGCTTGCGTGGGGCGGGCTGGCGCAGCAGCGGGCCGGCGCCCCAATCGCCGCGTTCGACCATCAGCTTCACGATTGCTTGGGTCAGCTTCTCGGGATCGTGCCGGACCAGCTGGTTCTCGGACAAGAAGTTGCCCGCCAGCGGCGTGACGCCCAGCGCGCGAACCGCCTCGAAGTCCGGCGCGACTTGATGCGCGCCTTCTACCTCGTACATCTTGCGCAGCCGTTTTGGCTGCTCCACGTTGAACAGCGCGTAGTCGAACAGCCTTCGGCCGGTCCCGTCGATGAGCGCTCGGACGTGATCCGAAGCCGACATTCCGTCGGTTTCGCCGGGTTGCGTCATTATGTTGCAGACGTACACCTTGACGGCTTGGGAACGCTCGAGCGCCTCGGCCACGCCGGCTACCATGACGTTGGGCATGATGCTCGTGTAAAGGCTGCCCGGTCCGAAAACCACCAGGTCGGCCTGCTCGATAGCCTCGATCACTTCGGGAAGCGGCTCGCAGTGCGCCGGCACTAAGCGGACGCTCTTGATCGGCGAGTTGGAACGAGATACGGACGTCTCGCCTCTGACGACCTGGCCGTCGGCCAGCGTCGCCTCGAGCGCGACGTTTTCCAGCGTCGCGGGCAGCACGCGGCCCTTGATGGCGAGCACCCGGCTGCTCTCCTTGACGGCGCGGTCGAAGTCGCCGGCGATGCCGCACATCGCCGCGATGAAGAGGTTGCCGAAAGAATGTCCGCCTAGGGCATCGCCCTCGTTGAAGCGGTACTGGAAAAGATCCGTCATCATCGATTCGCTGTCCGCCAGCGCGACGAGGCAATTACGGATGTCGCCGGGCGGCGGCAGCCCCAGCTCGGTCCGCAGCCGGCCGCTGCTCCCGCCGTCGTCGGTGACGGTGACGACGGCCGTGAGGTTGGGCGTGTATTGCTTGAGACCGCGCAGCAGCGTCGACAGGCCGGTTCCGCCGCCTATGGCCACCACCCGATAACCGCCGCGGTTGAGTTGGCGGCGCTCGTATATGACCTCGATCAAGCGTTGACCGTCTTCAGGACTCACCGCGTGGACGATCGACCGCATCCACTGGCGAAGCCCGTAGTAGACGAGGGCGACGCCGATGACGATGAACATCCATTCCAGCGCGGAGGTCGCAAGGCCGCTCGGGGCTAGGCGGTCGATGGTCTGGTTGACGTGAAAGTTGTAGCCTCGGTTGTTGAGTATGCGGTCGACGCCGTCGAGCAAGAAAAAAGCGCCGATGAAGGCGATGAACAGCCAGCGCTTGAGTTGCATGCCCGGGGTCAGCCAGCGAAACAGGCGCAGGGCGGAGCCGCTTTGCGTCTCAGCGCTGGGCATCGCGATACTCGACGAAGGCCTCGACGTTGCGGGCGCGCATGTGCTTTGCCAGCTCGTCCGCTATGTAAACCGAGCGGTGACGCCCCCCGGTGCAGCCGACGCCGATGGTGAGATGCGCTTTGCCCTCGCGCACGAACTGTGGCACGAGGAAATCGACGAAGCGGTAGAGCTCCGTCTTGAAGGCGTTGGTTTCCGGAATATCGTCCAGGAATTTTACGACGGCGGGATGAGCCCCGGTGAGCATCCGCAGTTCTTCGACGTAGTTGGGATTGGGGAGGAAACGGACATCGAACAAGAGGTCGGCGTCGAGCGGCACGCCGTACTTGTATCCGAAAGCCACGACCGAGACGGAGATCTGCTCGTCTTTGGCGTGCGCGGCCACCGCGTGGCCTAGCTTCTCTTTGAGCCCCGACAGCGTCAACGCGGAGGTGTCGATGATGACGTCGGCCGCATCGCGAATCGGCTTGAGCTCCTCGCGTTCGGCCACGATGCTGTCCAAGATGCGGCCGCGATCGGACAGCGGGTGCTTGCGCCGCGTCTCCGAGTAGCGGCGTACGAGCGCTTCATCGCTGGCATCGAAGAAGATCACCCGATAGGCGATGCGCTCGCGGTCCAAGGTTCGCAACTGGCTCAATAAATCGCCGAAGATCTCTTCGCCGCGGATGTCCAAGACGAGGGCAACTTTGCGCAGGCTGCGGCTGCCGGAGCACAACTCGGCGAACTTAGGGATGAGGCTTGGCGGCAGATTGTCTACGCAAAAGTATCCCAGATCCTCGAGACACTTGGCGGCCTGGCTCTTGCCCGCGCCCGATAATCCGGTGACGATAACGAATTGCGTCCCGTGCGCTAAGGCCGTCGCGGCCGACAGCGGCATGCTTGGACTGGGCACCGATTCGGACGCCGGTCTTGAAGCCACTATGCTGTATTAGCACAGCACGCTTGGTCCACCCGCTTGCACGCTCGACCGCCAATGCGGTCATTGGCGGATTTGAATGCGGTCGATTCGAAACAGTTCCCAAAGCTGTCCGCTGACGAGGCACGGTCGCATGAAAGTTTTCAGACTGGAAGAGGCTAACGCGCTGCTCGCGGTGCTGCGTCCGCTGGTGCACGCGATGGTCGACAAGCGCCGCGATCTCGCCATAAAGCTGCTGGAGGCGGACACGGCTGCACGCATGACCCGAGGCGCGGACGGGGCGCAGCGCGCCGCCACCGTGGCCAGACAAGCGCAGGAGCTGCATGCCGAACTTTCCGCTGCCATCGATGCGGTCCAAAAGCACGGCTGCACGGTCAAGGATCTGGACCTCGGACTGCTGGACTTCCCCGCATTACGCGGCGGCCAATTGGTCAACCTATGCTGGAAACTCGACGAACCGGCGATCGGCTTTTGGCACGGGATGGATGAAGGCTTCGCGTCGCGCCGCTCGATCTCGCGCCGCCGCCGTTCTCAGTAAGCAAACGCAGGCTGCGATCGCGGCTCGGGACTCTTACGTGGTCCTGTGCTATAATGGACGCGCCGAGCGCGCCGAGCGATCGCGGACTCAGATGCGTCTGAGTTTGAGGAAAGTCCGGGCTCCATCGGGCACGGGTGCCAGCTAACGGCTGGTCGGGGTGACTCGAAGGAAAGTGCCACAGAAACAAACCGCCGCTTTTAGCCAAGGCTCTAGGGCTGGTACGGCTTGGGGCGGTAAGGGTGAAATGGTGCGGTAAGAGCGCACCGGCGGCACCGAAAGGCGCCGGCCGGGCAAACCCCACCTGGAGCAAGACGGTTGGGAATCGCCTCTTTGGAGGCGCGGGCTGCCCGCCCGATCCCACGAGACGTCGCATCAGGCGTTCGGCGACGGACGCCGCAGATAGATGATCGCTGCCGCCGGTTTGCCGGCGGAACAGAACCCGGCTTACAGGCGCGCCTCGGCATACCATGAGACAGTAGGGTACCCTCGGCTAGCCGAGATTCGCGCTTAGCGCGTCTTCCATTGCAATTGAAAGTACAATTGCAGCGGCAACGGGTAGTTGAAAGAATTGACGTCGCCGTACGACGGTACGAACGACTGGGTGAAATATGGGTTTAGCGGTGCACCATTGGTAGCCGCGTCGTTGGGACTCGCGCCGTTGTAGAAGTTACTGATGTAGAACGTATTGCTCGCGTAGCCGCACACCGTGCTGCTGGGCGCGTACTGCTTCGTCCAAAACGTGCTCGAGCCGCCGAAGCACCGGTTCAGCAGGTTTGCGACGGTTAGGTTCGCCTTGAGGTCGGAGCGCAGGTCGTACGTGACCTGGGCGCCCAGGTTGAATTGCCACGGTTGGCGGTACTCTCCGAAGCGGTCGAAGTGGCCGCTTTCCGGGTTCGGGATATAGAGACTTCCAGACGGCGTGGCGGCGAAACTACAGGATGTGTAGTCGGCATTGAGCGGATCACCGCTGGTCGCCCCGATGTTGGCGTTGTTGGCGCTGCAGGTGCGCGGATCGATGCCGATGACGTCGGCCGGGTTGCCGTACGTCGCACCCTCGTTGAGGGAAACCGCGGGCGTCAGCGCGAGCTTGCCGCTGCGGTGGTTGACGATGACCGAGAACACGTTGGGGGAGAGATACGGGTAGTTCAGCCCCGTGTCGTACCAGCCGTTCTTGGCGAAAAGCGGCTGAGGCGCTTGCGCGTAGTATGGGTTGCGAATCGATGCGGGGCCGCACGTGGGATCCGGCGTGTCATCGGCGCTGTTTGCATAACACGCCGCGCCGCCGCCGGCTTGGGTCAGCGCGTTGAAGTTTTGAATGTACTGGTTGTACGGGTCGACCGGATTGATCGTCGAGTTTTGGAAGTTGTTGAAGCGCTCCTTCGAGTTCAAATACGTGTAGGAAAACACGCCGGACCAGCCTTGCTTGTTGAAGTCGCCCTTGGTCAACTGAAGTTCGAGGCCGCTGTTCTTCTCGGTTCCCGTGTTCAGCGACGGCGACAACAAGAGCGTAGGGACGTTTACGCCGTACAATTGATCCGTCGCGTAGCGGTAGTACGGCGTCAGCTTCAAAGACATGTCGGTGCCCGGGAAGTGCCGCTCGTACGAGAAGTCGTAGTTGTTTGAAAATTGCGCCCGCGCATCGTGGCGCGGCGTCGTGAAGCCGAACGGCAAAAACCCGATCAGCTGCGCCGCCAGGTTCTCGTCTACGCTGTCGTACTGCACCTCGTAGTTTTGGGGTTGCTGAGCGTAGCGGCCGGCCGACAAGCGCAGCACCGTATCTTGATTGACCGTGTAAGTCATGCCGACGCGGGGTTCTACGTAAGTTTGGGTGTACGTTGGGTCGTACTGGTTTGATAACAGCAAGTGGCCGTTCGAGCCGTCGGGATGGACAGTCTGCACCGGCGTTCCGGTGGACGTGTCGACCGGACAGTTGAACGTCACGTAAGGGTTGATGGTCGACGCATTCTGGGGCGCCTGCGGAACCAGGACCGGAAGCAGGGTCACGGGGTTATAGCAATATTCGCGCTGAGCGGCCGCGAACCAAAAGTTTTTGCCCGGCGTGTTCGTGTTTGACAGGTTGAACTGGTCGCGCTCCCAGCGCAAGCCGAGTTGCACGTTGAGCTTGTCGGTTGGCTGCCAGTGGTCGGTCAGCGCCGCCGAGGTGAACGCCGGCCGCACCTTGTTCAGCCCGGCTTGATTCCCGGTGTAGGTCAACCGCCACGAAGCGCCGGCTAAGCACGCGGCTGAGGTCACAAGCACGTCGCCGGTCGTGCACGGGTTGAGGCCCTGTCCCTCGGTGGGGTAGCGAAACGTTCCCTGGCTGCTTGAATCATTGCACGGCGCCGGGTCTCCGGCATTAAACGAGTCAATTCCGTTGTCCGCGCTGGTGCTCGTGTACGCGAAGCACTGCGATCCGTTCGTCAGATTGCTGACCTGTTGATTGCGACCGTTCAGATAGTTGAAGTTATTGTACCGCACCGTCGTCGCGGTTACGTAGTTGACCATGGCTACGATCTGGTGCTTGTCGCTGACCTGGTCGGCGAACTGCGCCTGCGCGCCGCGCGTGTGCGAGTTCACTTCGTAGTCGAAGTTGGTCGCGCCGAATCCGCTTCCGATGCCGCGGCGCGAGGCGCCGCTGCGGTTGGTATTCGAATAAAAGCTGTAGCCGAAGATGCGTAGATAGGCGTTGCTGCCGAAGTTCTTTTGATATTGCGCCTTGACGATGCTGGCCGTATCCCAGCGCGCGTCGCGGTAATCGGGCGGCAACGCCGCGGTAACGCCCGAGGGGCACGCACCCGGAACAGGGACGCGAGGATCGGTATTCGCGCAGCGGTCGGTGGGCGACCCGGGAAACAGGTACGCGATCGGCTGGACGTCGGCCGGGGCCAAAAACGGCGTGCCGGCCGGATACGTCAGATAGTCGGGCCAGTGCGGGGGGTTGATTATTCCGGCGTTGACGGCGCCGTAAACCAGGTTAGTGCCCGCATCCTCGACGCCGCTGTAGTATTGCCGGTACTGCGCCGAGGACGTGTAGAGCAACTGCACGTCATCCCGACCGGCGTCGCTGCGATGAGGTATGCCGAAGTGGAAGTTAGCGACCGCTTCCCGCCCCCTAATGAGCGAGATGTAATCGTAGACGGGATTAAAAGCGGAAAAACAACCGGGATCGTTCGTGAACAGGCCGGGGTTCGACGGCGCGCTTAAGTCGGCGTTGCACGTGGGATAGACGGCCGGATAAAAGCTGAGGTTGGTGGTCAAATTAGACGGCCCTGTCGCGTACGGGAAGAGATTCATCAAATCGCTGCCGTTTTTCTGATCGAAGTAGCGGAAGTCCGGATTGAAGCCGCTCAACCCAGCGTAGTAGGAGAACAAGCGGCTGGGCGTAGCCCCGCCGGCTTCGACGGACAGGTCATGATAAAACGTCGGAGCGCCTACGCGCGCCGAGACATCGGTGAAACCCGGATAGGATCCGGCGCGCACTACCTGATTGATGAACCCCGCCAGGCCCGTGGCGTTGGTGTTGGCGTCACCCCCGCTGGTGTAGATTTGCAGCTCTTGCTGCCCCAATGTCGAGGCCGAGTGCCCGGGATAATTATCGAACGACCGGTTGACGGGCACGCCGTCATATTCGTAGCCGATCTGATCGTAGTATCCGCCCCGGATATAGACCGTCTGGTTTACGCCCATCTGCCCGTTAGGCACGTACGCGCCCGGCATCGCCGCGATGGCGGAGTAGGCATTGGTAAGCCCGCCCCCGCCGCCTAAGGGGGCGGCGGCTCCTGCGACCGCGGGCGTCACGGAGTAGACGTCGGTCGTCGTGCCTGGCTTGACAGCGTCGAGCGAAGAGCGAACAGTGACTTGGCCGATCACCCGCACGCTCTTGCGCATGGCGAAGCTGAGATTTTGCGTCTGATCGGCTAGCACCGTGACGCCGGTAACCGAATTGGCCTCGTAACCTTCCCTTTGAACGGACAGCGTGTACGTGTCCGGGGAGAGCGACACCAGTATGAAATGCCCGCGTGCGTCGGTGACCGCCGTTGCAGTTTGAACCGGGCCGGCAGCGGTCACCCTTGCGCCGGCTACGGGGTTGTTAGTTCCGGCTTCTAACACCACGCCGGACAAGGCGCCCGTCGTTCCCGCCATTGCCGGTGCAATCGCCAAAAGGGCCAAAGCCACAAACAACGCTGCAACGACTAGCGGCGATTTCTTCGACATAACGTTTCTTTCTATAAAAGAAGCGGCACAGACGGCAGTTAGCTTTTTACGCCGGTCAGCGGCCGGAATGAACGCGATGCATTTCCTCAACGTTTGCAGGCATATTCGAAATGAAGAAATCACGGCGTTCCGCGTTTGCGGCGCACGCCGGTCAAGCGTAAAGGCCCAGCCAGGCAGTATGGATAGGGAGCGCTCAAATGCAAAAACGTGAGGAATCCAAGCATCAAATCATCTGCACGATCATCAAGACCCAAACGGCGTGCAAAATGCGACTTGGTATCCTCTTTGGTCGCAGGCCAGCGTTTTGCCAGGGGCGGTTTTTCGACCTGCTCGCCACACACCGCTCGGCTAACGCGGTCCACCCCGAGGCTGGCCAGCCCGAGGCGCTAGGCGTCCGCCATGTTGGCCGGTGTGTGCCGGAAGGGTATCCTCCGGTCTCAGCGGCGATCGAACTCTATGTGCCCGACAACTTTGCGTACAGCCGCAACAGCGGCTGAGCCAGCGCCAGTTGCTGGGCATCGACGGCCTGCATGATCGCCTGCGCGTCCTCGGTCAACCCTTGCCGCGCCACCTTAGGCCGGCTGCAATAAAACGCGCACATCGCTCTGAGGGCGAACTCGTGTCGCTGGGCATCCTCCAGCGCGCTCAACCGCTTGAGTGCGGTCCGAGCAATATTGGTGATACCATCGCGCGCCGCTTGACGCGAGCCGTAACACGTCACGAAGTTGAGCTCATCGTGCGCGCGGTCTTCGGCTTGATCGATGAAATAATCGAGCAGGATATGGGTGGCAGAGAAGTACGGAAAGTACCCACCGTGCAACTCGCGGATCCGCGCGGCGGAGATCTTGCCGGCCAGCGTTCCGTAGGCCAACGCGAAAATGGGCATCGTTGACCCGCTTGCAGCCGCGCCCTCCCACCAGGCCAAGTCGGGTGCGACGCCGGAGAATGCGGCCCCGCATCGGCGTTCACGCTCGCCGGCGTTTAGGTGTTTGCGGGCTTGCAGCTCGCAATAGCGGTCCGCGACGTCGACGGCATACGGCCGCACGGCTTCGTAGCCGGGCAACTGGGCAAATAGCCGTTGCGAAGTTTCGACCAGCTCCTCTAAGTAGCCGCCGTCATCGTAGTCACGGCAGCGGAAATAACGCCTTGGGTGGCCGGGCGTTGCGAACACATCGCCCAGCGACTCGTGCAGCGCGCGAAAATCCTCTTCGTCGTGCGTGTCCATGCGATCGCACAGATTGTCGAGGTAATCAACCGCGGTCTCGTACGTCGCCACCAGGCGGATATAATGCCGCAGGGCGTTACCGCGCAAAAATGTTCCCAGTATGCAGCCGCCGTGAACGTGAAACGCCTTAGCATCGATGCTCGAAAGCGCTTCGCGCCGCACGGCAGCGTGCGGTATGGCGCCGGCGCGCCGCCGCCAGCGCTTGAGTTCAGCCGCCGCGCCAGGAATAACGCGCGCAATGAAAGCCGAGCCGAGCGCCAGAGTTGACAACTCCACGCCGGCGCGGATTAGTTGGTGCCCGGGAAAACCGTTTCGCTCAGTGCCAGCCGATCGTAGCACGGCTTGCAAAAGACGACATCCCCATGCAGTTGCCAGTCCTGAGGGCTGCCGGAATCGAGCTCGACCATGCAGCGCGCCGGAGACGCGTTTGTATCGGCATCCGCGTCAACCGGATGAGGACACACCGGCGACACGCACTGGCAGCGGTTAGCGGCGCGGGCGAGCGCCGAACTGACGTCTTCATTCATGCGGGCGCGTGTTGGCTGCGAGCGCTGCTCATTCCCGGCATCGTCGGAGGATAAGTTTCGGCCGCTGATGGGCGGCACGGCTCGCGCATGCGGGCTCGAGCGCGCCTGGCGGTGACGCGTAGGGGTTTGCCGGCGAGTAGAAACGCTTACGTCTGCCATCGACGCTGAGGCGGTATGTCGCCTCGTGCCCGCACCAGCGATTGAAATCAAAAGTTTGGCCGGCGCGGTCCAAGCGCGTGACGGTCAGGCCTTGATAGACGAGCGGCTCTCCCGGCGCCGCAATGGCCGGTCTGTCGGCAACGATCATAAGCGTCGCGGCTTTAGGCCCTTGAGTCTTCAGGGTTCCAATGCCATGGCTGTCGATGACGATGGCCGTGCGCTCGTTTATGCCGATGCCCAAGATCCGAACGCTTCGGTTTAGTCGGGTCTTTGCGGCTGACAGTCGGGCCATGAATGCGGCCAGACGACCCACCCGATCGCGGGCAATGAAGTGCGAGTCGGTGATAGCATCGCGCAGCGGGGGAAAGGCGAACATGCCGGCCGTGAAGCTGATCGACGTTTCGTAGGGATTGGAGATTGCGTCGGTGGAGCGAACGATGGTGTTCTGTCGATCCGCAGCCACCGAGTCATACGCAAACTGCCCCAGGATTGCCAGACCGGCGCTCGTTCCGCCTACAACCCCACCTCGATCATAGACGCGCTGCACGGCAAATGAGAGCGCCGTTCCCTTCCAGGCGACATATTCAGCTTGATCGCCGCCTGCGAAAAAAACGCCTTGAGCCTTACGAATCAACGCAGCGGCGTCCGCCAGCACTCTGGTTGTGGCGCATGCCGGTACGACAACGGTGCGGACCGAGTTGAACCGGCCCAGGCTGTGAATGTAAGAATCGTACGCGTTGTCGCCGGAAGCTCGTATCACGACCACGTCGCCGCCTGGACCGCCGCTGGGACCGTTGATCGTGCGCGCCATCCAGCGGAACGCATCATCGACGTCGCGGCCGCCGCCCATCAGCACTAAGCCCGGACCCCCGGGTCTCAGGGCAGCGTCGGCTTGGCGGCCAACGCGCGGGTAGGTCTTGAGAGCGCACGCCGGCCGCGCAGACTCCGGCGCGGATGTTATAGGAGATCCAGGCGATGACGCGAGCAGTGCGACCGCGACGGCGAGCTGTACCAACGGCGAAGCTCCTCGAAAGTCCTAGCGCAGGTAGCGGTCCAGCCAATCGAGCCAGCGCTGGTAGGCGTCGGCCGTGTTGGCCGGCCCGTTGGGCAAGTGGCCGGTCGTCGGATAGGCTACGAATTTCACCGCCACCCCGTTGTCGCGCAGCGCGTGGTACATCTCGTAGGATTCGACGATCGGCACCCGCACGTCGTACACATTGCATAAGATGAGCGTGGGCGTGCGGATTTGTTTGTAGTAGTGGATTGGCGATTGGGATACGTAATCGCGCCAGTTGTCGCCCACGTAAGGCGAGCCCCTAAAGGAAACTCGATCGGCATCGATGTCGTCGGCGATGGCGTAGTCCACCGCCAGGTCGTTGACGGCGGCGCCCGCCACCGCGGCCCGCCATATTGGGTAGTGGCCAATCATCCAAGACGTCAGCTGCCCGCCGTACGACCAGCCCGAGACCGCTAGCCTAGAGGTGTCGACCATGCCGAGTTTTTCCACCGCCCTGACGCCCGCCATGATGTCTTCGCCCGGGCCTACGCTCGCATCGACATAAATCGCGTGCTGGTAAGCATCGCCCAGGCTGTTGCTGCCGCGGTAGTTCGGCGCCAGCACTAGATAGCCGCGGGCGGCGATCAGTTGCCACAACGTATCGAAGACCTCGGTCGAAGCAGCCGTCGGGCCCCCGTGGATCTTGACGACCAGCGGGTACTTGCGGCCAGCGACGTAACCGGGCGGATAAGTCAGTACGCCGTCTTCCCGGAACCCGTTGGGTCCGCGCCACCCGAGCGAACGCACCGAGCCGAGTTGCAGCGCGGCGATCGAATGGTTGAAATCGGTGAGCCGGCGCAAAGCCGAATGCGAAGAAGCCAAGTAGTAAAGTTCGCTCGGCCGGCCGGGCTCGGAACCTACAAACGCCATAGCGCCGTTTCGAGCTATGCCGCCTTGGGGCGCGATCGTCGCGTCCGTGACCGGCTGCAAATTGATTTTCCGTGCGGCACCCCCGAGGGGCGCAAGCCACAAGACACCGCGCGTTCCGTCGTAGGTCTTAAGCACGAGAGAGTTGGAGTCGGGCGACCAGGCGGCGACCGAGACGTCGCGATCCAGCTCGCTGGCCACGGCAACGCCGTCGCCGCCGGCCGGAGCCGTAACGAAAAGCTGCGACTCGCTCATCGGATCCCCGCCGCGCGCGTACGTGTAAGCGATGCGAGATCCGTCGGGCGCAAACAAGGCGTTGCCTTCGTAAGCCCGATGCGTCGTAACAGCCGAAACGTTACCGCTGAGCAGATCGAGCCGTTCGACCACCGAACGGTCTTGAAGCCCGTACGTTCCGTTTGGCGCGCGCAGGAAAACGAGCGATCTGCCGTCGCTGGACCATGAGAGAGCAGAGACGGATGCTACGCTCCAGCCGCCGGACGTAAGCCGCCGGCTTATTGCGTTGCGCGCATCGACGAGCCAAACGTGCGCCGGCATCGCAGGCGCCGTGCTCAGATAAGCGTTATCCGTGACCTCGAAGCCGCTGCTGCCGTCGGCGGCGTGGCGGACGGCGTCGCGCGCCACGTAAGCGATCGCAGCGCCGTCGGGGCGCCAAGCGAACCCTTCGATGCCCTGGCCGGCATGCGTGAGCTGATGCGGCTTGGCGCTTTGCGTTTCCATTACGAAGATCTGCGATCGGCCTTGCCGTCCTAAGCCCGAAGCGCTGTAGGCCAGCCGGTCTCCGCTCGGTGCCCAGGCCGGGGAGGCGACATCGGACGGGTGCGAGATCAAAAGCCGATCCGTGTCGCCTGCGATCGAGAACAACCGCAGCTCGCTCTTGCGATCGTTTGCCTTGCGGTCAACGCGCGAGACGATGTAAGCGATTTGCGATCCGTCGGGCGAAATCGTCGCGTCGGAAACTCCGACGATGCGCTGCATCTCGGCGACGTCGAAACGCTTGGATTCGGCGGCCGCGGGTGACCACCCAAAGGCGATGGCCAAAGCACAGAGCGCCAAAATCACTTTGTGCTGAGCTCTCGCGGCTTGAGTCATATTGGTTCCTTCTCCCCCGCTAACCCACGCAAATGACCAACGCGGCATGGTCGAGAAAGCCGCGTACATGGCTAGGGCATCCGCTTGCGCGGCAGCCGGCGCGTCGCTGTTGTGCGCGTTTATTGCCGGCTGCACTCAGGTATCGACTCAGTCGCATTCCGGCTCGGCACCGGTTCATTCCTGGACCCGGCCGGGCGAGTTGCGCATAGCCGACATCTCAGATCCATCGACGCTCAACCCGATGCTGACCGGCGCCGACGTCGCCTACCAGCTGGCCGGCTACACGCTGGAGTTTCTCGTTCAGCTCGACGATCGCGGCGAGGTCGTGCCCATTTTATGCACGGCCGTGCCCAGCGTGCAAAACGGCGGCGTCAGCAAAGACGGTAAGACCATAACCTATCATCTGCGTCGCGGCGTGACTTGGTCCGATGGCGCGCCTTTTGGTTCGGCGGACATCGTCGCCTCGTGGCGCCAAGTGGTCAATCCGCTCAACAACACGCACATCCGCGAGGGCTACGATGTCGTCGCGCGCATCGATGCGCCCGACAGATACACGGCAGTCGTGCGGCTCAAGCGGCCCTACGCGCCATTCCCGACGCGATTTTTCAGCGGCATCCAGGAAGGCCCGATCGGCGTCTTGCCTGCGCACATCATCGCCCGGGCTAAGGAGCTCAATGACTCGCCGCTCGGCGCGCACCCCATCGGCACCGGACCTTTCGTCCTCAAGTCATGGGAGCGTGCCGGCCGCATGATCTTCGAGGCCAACCCGCACTACTGGCGCGGCGCCCCCGCTATCAAGCGCATCATCTTCCAGGCGCAGCCGTCGACCTCGACGGAACTCGTCGGTTTTAAGACCCACGAGATCGACGCGGACCTAGATGCCGGCGCACAGCGCATGCCCGAATACGCCACTCTGGCAGGGATGCACGCTGTGCGCTCGCGCAGCCTGCGTCTGTATTTGTTGGACATGAATGCTGGTAAGGCGCCGCTAGACGATAAGCGGCTGCGCCAGGCGATCGCCTACGCCGTGGACCGGCGTGAGGTCTTGCACAACGTCGATCATGACGCGGGCACGATCGCCGATGAATGGGTGCCTGATTGGTCGTGGGGCTACACGCCAAACGTGCCGCATTACGACTACTACCCGGCCAAAGCAGCGGCGTTGCTCGATTCCGCCGGCTGGCGCGCGACCCAGCCGCAAGGCATGCGTGAAAAGAACGGCAAGCCGCTGTTGCTCAACATCGTCGGAATCACCGGCAGCGGCTCCAGCAAACAGACTACGACGATCGTCCAATCCTACTTACGGGCGGTCGGCATCGACGCGCAGATAAAACAGTATCCCTACGGCATCGTCTTCAACACTGACGGACCTATCCGCGGCGGCAAGTTCGACATCGCGTTCTACAGCTTCAGCGTGAACTACGACCCGGCGGCGCTTGACGACGACGGCTGCGATCAGTTCGCTCCTAAGGGCGCAAACGACGAGCGCTACTGCGATCCGGTCGTGGACCGTCTCGAGCGCCAGGCACTCGCGCTTCCCGACCGCTTGCGTCGCAAGCCGCTTTACGCCCAGATACAGCGCCGGCGAATGCAGAGCGTGGCCGGCCTACCGCTTTATTTCAGAGATCGGGTCGGCGTCATCAGCGATGACCTGCACGGTTATACGCCGTCGCGCGGCATCGTGCCGCAGTGGAATGCCTGGCAGTGGTCGGTGCGCTAAAACCATCAGCTCACTTGGGCACCGTTAGCGGCTTGCGATGCGTGGCGGCAAGAACGCGGTTGAATGCGGCGACGTCGCTGCTCAGGAAACGCTCGTAGCCCGCAATATCGCCGAGGTACAGCGCGTGGATTTCGCGCGCCTGGTCGCGTTGCGCGTCTGTCGGCGGCGCCAGCGAGTCGCCGATGGTGTCGAGGAGCGCCTGCAGGCGCTCGCGCAGCACGTCGGGCAAGAAGTCGTTGTCCTGATCGTTGCGCATATTCGACGTAAGCGCGGCGCGCAGTGTCGCCACGCGATTGCGCAGCTGGCGGGCACCGGCTCGGACGGCCGGATCGGGCGCGCCTGACGCCGCTGATAACTGGCGCAGCTGCCCTTCGACTTCGTCCAGTCCGTTGAGCGCCACGTCGACGCCGGAAAAATCGGCTATGAGAGCGCTCACGAACGCATAGCGCTGGCGATAGTCCTCAGCCGTCTCGGATGCGCGCGGATCCGGCGCGACGACCAAAGTGCGGGTCAGCGCTTTGGCGTCGAGTTGTAAGCGGATCGCGTAGGTGCCGGGAACCACCTGAGCGCCGCTGTCCAGCCCGCGATTCCACTCGGGTGCCGACCGCCATTGGGCCGGTGCATCCTCGGTCAAGTCCCAAGCTAGTCGGTTGATGCCGGCATGATTCGGCACCGCCTTGGCCTCAGCGCCTTGGCTGCGATTGAGGTGGCGCACGATGCGGCCCTGAGCGTCGAGCACGTCTATTCGCGCGCTGCGGGCGCGGGCGCCCTGATAAAAGCTCAAGATCGCTCCGTACTGCGGGTTTTCTCCGGCTGCGCCTCTTTCGTTGTGCACGGTGTATTGATGGTATGCGTACGCCGTTCTGGGCGCGAATAGAAACACTCGGGCACTTTGCGCCGCGGCCAGCTGCTGCAGGGGGCTGAGATCGTCGAGGATCCAAATGCTGCGTCCGTGCGTGGCGGCTATTAGGTCGTCGGTTTGGGCCTGGACGCGGATGTCGCGGACCGATGCGGGCGGCAAGTTCTGCTGCAGCGGCTGCCAGCGACCGCCCTCATCGAGCGAGACCCACACTCCTTGCTCGAGGCCGGCGTAAAGAATCCGCGGATTCTTGGGATCCTGCCGGATGCTGCGCGCGAACTGATCCGCCGGCAAGCCCGCGTTTATCTGGCGCCAGGTAGCGCCATAATCGCTGGTGGCGAACACATGCGGCGAGCGGTCGCCAAGGAAATGGTCGTCTACGACCGCATAGGCGCTCCCCGGTGAAGTGCGCGAGGCTTCGATGCCGTCGACTCGGCCGAACGAGGCCACGCCAGGCATCGTGACGTTGCGCCAGCTCTTGCCCCCGTCTCGCGTCAGCTGAACCAAACCGTCATCGGTGCCGATCCAAATCAATTGGCGGTCGATCGCAGACGGCGCGATGTCAAGAATAGTATCTGACGTCTCGGCGCCGGTGACGTCCAAAGTGATGGGGCCGCCCGAGACCTGTTGGTGCGATCTGTCGTTGCGGGTCAGATCGGGGCTGATGATCGACCAATGTCGGCCGCGGTCTGCCGTTTTGAAGAGCACGTTGCCGCCAAAATAGGCGATGCGGCCATCCAACGGGGCGAACGCAAGCGGCGACTCCCAGTTAAACCGGTAGCGCAGCGCAGCCGGCGCGATGACATTCGTGTCCCGAAGGTAAGGAGAGATGTCGAGACTCTGTTGGGTCCGCTCATCGAAAAGCCATAGGTCGCCGCCGTTGTTGCCGCCGCCGAAAGCCTCCCAGATCAAGCTGGGGTCGAGCGGATCGGGCCACACCCAGGTGCCGTCGCCCCCGCCGGCTTTGAGCCAATAACGGCCCACGATGCCGGCCGGGTCAAGGCTGTCGGAAGGTCCGCACCAAGTCCCGTTGTCTTGAAAGCCGCCGCAGACGTTGTAAGGCGTTTGCTGGTCGAAACCGACGTGATACAGCTGACCGATCGGAACGTTGTTCTGCCACGTCCAAGTCTTGCCGTTGTCGCGCGAAAGCCCAACGCCGCCGTCGTTGCCTTCGAGGATGCGCCTTCCATCGGACGAGATCCAAGCAGCGTGGTGATCGCCGTGCAGACCGCGGCCAGTGCGTTTCCAGGTTTTGCCGCCGTCTTTGCTTTCCGCCAAGTGGACGGAGGTAGCGAATAGATGATTTTCGTCGGTCGGATCGACGAATATGCGGCTGTAATAAAAGGGTCTTTGATTGATGAGCGTATCCGAGGAGATCATGCGCCAGGTCCGCCCGCGGTCAGCGCTGCGCCACAGCAGCCCGCGCGTCGATTGGATCAGCGCGTAGATGCGCCGGCCGTCGCCTGGCGCAATGGCCAGCCCTATGCGCCCGGTCAAACCGCCCGGAAGACCCGGCGCTCGTAGCTTATGCCAACTGGCGCCGCTATCGGTCGAGCGGTACAGACCGTCCTGAGAACCGCCGCTCGTGAGGTTCCATGCTGCGCGGCGATACTGCCAGACGCCCGCGTACACGACGTTGGGATTGTCAGGTTCCCGGACGATGTCGGACATGCCGCTAAATGGACCGACGTACAACGTGTGCCGCCACGTATCGCCGCCGTCCGTGGTCCGATAGACGCCACGGTCTCGACTCGAGCGGAATGGATCGCCCAGCGCGCCTACGAGGACATCTTGGGCATTGCGCGGGTCGATGAGAACGGTGGATATCTGTGATGTCGCGTCCAAGCCGCGATGCCGCCAGGTCACTCCGCCGTCGCGCGTGAGCCACACGCCGTTACCGTAAGAGACGTCGTTGCGCGGATTGGCCTCGCCCGTGCCAACCCACACTAGGTTTTTGTCACGCGGCCCGATCGCCAGTGCGCCGATCGATCCTACACCCGCCTTATCGAATACCGCATGCCAACTCGCGCCGCCGTTTGTCGACTTGAAGACGCCGCCGCCGGCGGCGCCGACGTACAACAGCGACGAATCGAGGTCCGTGCCGGCGACGGCCGCAAGGCGGCCGCCGGACACGGCCGGACCGATTGAGCGCCAAGTGAGGTCGCCGAAAGGATGCGGCTGGTCGGCGCCCCCTCGCGCCGGCACGCCGAGCAGTGCGGCCGCAGCAAAGGCAAGCGCGGCCGGAATCAAGCGGTCGGTTTTCATCGCATCGGCGGTTCCCTTGGGCTGCCGCAGGCTCCCTGCTGAAGCTTAGGGCGCAAGAAGGGAACGCTTGTTCGATGCCGCACCGGTGGGGAGATTGAAAAGGCTATTGCTCCTGATTCTGGCCGCAACATTCGTCGCGTCGTGCGGCGGCAGCCGCAGCGGTCCGATCGCGGCGCCGGCCATCCGCCAATCGCCGCCATCCTCCTCAGCCCCGATCGCCGCGTCGCCGTCGGTCTCCGGCGCACCGTCGCCGGTTCCGACTTCGCCGGTTGCTTCCCCGGTCGGTCCATCGGTTGCGCCTAGCGTCGGGGCGACAGCTGCGCCGAGTTCGCCGTCGCCTTCGCCGCTGGGCTCCCCTAGCGGCTCGCCGGCTGCGTCTACGTCGCCCTCACCGGCGGTTTCGCCGACCGCGAGCGGCTCGCCGCCTGCGAGCGCCTCGCCTTTGCCGTCGCCTTCGGCGACGATCGCGCCAACGCCATCGCCTACGGTTGCACCGACGCCATCGCCGTCCGTCGCGCCCACGCCGTCGCCTTTGCCCTCAGCGGCGTGTACGCCACCCGCCCAAGAGAAACGCTGGCCGGTAAAGGTCGGCACCGACGCCGATGCGGGCAGCGTCAATCTGACGCCCCAAGACACGACGATTGCAGCGCTGCGGGCCTTGGCGCTTCCGCCGTATCCGTTGCCCGCGGACAACCGTCTGGCGCCCACCGAAACGAGCGTCTTCCGCCTGGTCAACGCCACGCTGATCTTTATCCAGCTGCATCCGGACCATGATTATCACTTAGTCGTCCAAGATCAAAACGGCCGCACGCTGATCGTCGAAAGCCCGGATCCCAACTGCGCGCCCGCGGACTCAAGCGCGTATCTGACGCAAATGAAGGCGGTGCGTCAGTACTTGGATGCTAACTTCACCGTGACAGCCGCCGGCCAGGACCCCAACGTTCCGGTGACCGTCACCGGGATAGGATTTTTCGATTACCTTTATCGCAACTTGTACGGCCAAGCTCCCAACGGCATCGAACTGCACCCGTTGCTTTCCGCATGCATCGGTTCTAATTGCTAATCTTCTTCCCAGGCTTGGCGCATTTTTGCCGTCAACGCTCGCGCTTGGTGAGCGGGAACGCCGAAGGACCGCAAACCAGCCGCCGTGATGTTCAAGCCGCCGACACCGATGACGCGCCAGCGTCCCGTTGGTGTTAGAGCAAGCGCCGTTTTGCCGCCGCCCTGTCGGGCGGTCCAATCGGTCAAAGCAAAGCGCTCGAATACTATGATATGGTATATGTGAACGACGTTGGAACGGTCGTTGCGCGGGTTGAGCTCGTGAATCGTCGCGGCCGCGATGCGTGCCTGGTCCGAGCTTGGCGCGGAGCCCTGTAAAGGCGGCTCCCCGGCCACCGCCTTTATGCACGCGCTCAGGCTTAAGGCCAGGGTCAGCGCGGTGACTGTTCTGAGAGCTCGTTGACGCATACATCGTTCCTCGTCGGCAGAGGAAAATTGGTACGTAGTTTTCAACTCGAAGTGGCTGGTGATGCTCAGCGGGTAAACCTCGAGAGCTGATATGAAAAGACTTCTCGTTTCGATTTTGCTGGCCGCAGTCTTAGCGAGCTGCGGACAGACCGATAATGCTTTGAGCCCCCGGCCGGCGCAGTCGGCGATGGCGGGCGCACGACCGGGTGATGTGTTGGCCGCGGCTGTCCGAACCTCATCGAGCCAAACAGGTGCCACAACATATCAGCCAGGAACGACGACGGCTCCCCAAACGCTGTTCTACACCTTGAACAGCGAAACCGGTGCCATCTCGCAGGAGATGGACCCGCAGCCTAGTGGCGTGCTGACGAACGAGACCCTCGCCTACGCGCCCAGCTTTACCGGTTCTTGGGGCTGGCTGAGCGGCCTTAATGAGCCCGACCAGACGAGTTGGCCGGCACAGACCTACACCGTCGCTCTCAACGTCACGAATCCCAATGCCAATTTGGTCATCACTCAAGTTCGCATTTACCGAGTCGATGCAAGCGGCGGACCCTCGGTGTCCGGTCTGGCCGTCGTCGGCGGTCTCTCCGGGCTGATGCAGTCGCTCGGGTCGAGCGGGTTGCTGACGTTCAGCATCTCTGGAGCGGCGCAAGCGGCAAGCGCTACGGATCGGCTGGCGGTAAAATTCAACGTGCATAACAATGCGACGACGAAGCAGAGCTTTTCATACGATGCTGGTGTCGGCTCGCTTTCTATCCTGAGCGCCGACGGTGGCGCGGTGACGGCTTCGCCCTCGCCCTCACCGGCCGCTTCGCCGTCGCCGACCGCGACGCCGTCCCCAATTGTATCGCCGTCGCCCAGCCCACTGCCTACATCGACGCCCTCACCAACGCCCAGCACGACGCCTTCATCGTCTCCGTCACCGGCCTGCACGCCTCCCGCAACCGAAAAACGCTGGCCCGTCAAAGTCGGCGTCGACTCCGACGCCGGCTCGGTGAACCTCACGCCTCAGGACACCACTATTCAAAAACTGCGCGCCTTGGCCGTGCCGCCCTATCCCATGCCGGAGAACAACCGCATCGCTCCGACCGAGACGACTGTTTTCCGCCTGACCGGCGTCACGCTAATCTGGATCGAGTTATCCAAAGACCACGACTATCACATGGTCGTCAAGGATTCCAGCGGCCGCACGATGATCGTGGAAAGCCCCAACCCGACCTGCGTGCCAGCCAACAAGAGCATGTATCTAGCCCAGATGCAGTCCGTTCGCCAGTATCTGGATGCTCACTATACGGTGACTACCACCGGTCAGAATCCCAACGTGCCGGTTACGCTGAGCGGCATAGGTTTTTTTGATTACGACTACTACGGCAGCTACGGCGAAGCGCCCAACGGCATCGAGCTGCACGCGCTTCACAGCATCTGCATCGGCGCGGGCTGCCACTAAGGTCTGCGCTTGGCCTATGGTTGGTACGGGATGCCGTCAGCCGCCGGCGGCCGGGAGCGCCCGATAAAGCCCGCCAGCGCGACGATCGTCAAAACGTAGGGCAGCATTTCTAAAAGCTGCGCGGGGACGCTCGCCCGCTGCAGCGCGATCTGCAAGCTGCTGAACAAACCGAAGAAGACGCACGCGCCCAACGCCCCCAGCGGCGTCCATTTTCCGAATATGACGGCCGCCAGCGCGATGAAGCCTCGACCGGCCACCATTCCATCGGAGTAGAGGTCTACCTCGCCGATCGACAGATATGCGCCTCCCAAGCCGGCCAAAACGCCCCCGATGACCGTGGCGGCAAAGCGGATCTTGATCACGTCGATTCCGGCGACGGCCGCGGCGCGCGGCTGCTCGCCCACGGCGCGAACGTGCAAGCCGATGCGCGTGCGGTAGAGGAGCACGTGGACGCAAAGCACCAAAGCGAGCGCGATCCAGACCAGCAGATTGTGAGCGATCAACTGGACTGCAGGCGGCAAACCATTGCCGCGAATGCTTGCGAAGCTGCGGACTTCGGGCGAAGCGCCGGGTTGGCCGAAGACGGCGCTTAGCAGCAACGCCGCTGCGCCTATCGTGAATACGTTGATGGCCATCCCCACGACTATCTGGTCGGCCCGCAGCTTGATGGCAAAGTAGCCGAGCACAGTCGCCAGCAGTCCGCCCGCAAGCGCGGCCGCCACAACGGCGAAGAACAGATTGCTCGTGTAATAGGAGACGAGCACTGCCGCAAAAGCACCGCCGGCCATCATGCCCTCGAGTCCGATATTTACTACGCCCGCGTTCTCCGATACGACGCCGCCGAGAGCCGCGTAGATCAGCGGCGTGGATTTCACGACACCTATTCCGGCGACGGCCGCGACGACGCCCAGCCCGTCGCTCACGGTGATCCGCCAACGGAGCCGCCGACGGCGTTGTCTGCGCGCGCGGCGGTTGTACCCTTGCCCGAACTAAGCGGCAGCTTCCCGGCCGCGCTGAATAAGATCACCAAGCCCTCTACGACCGAAACCAGGTCTTTGGGCACGCCGGCAAACGCCTGCATGGACAACGCCCCGTTCTGCAGCAAGCCGAAGAAGAAGGCCGCGGCGATGACGCCGAGCGGATCGGAATTCGCAAGCAGCGCGACGGCGATAGACGTGAAGCCATACCCGGGAGAGAGTTGCGCGTTGAAGCGATGCAGCAGGCCCTGTACTTCGGTCGCGCCGGCCAGTCCGGCCAACGCGCCGGACAGCGCCATGGCGCCTACGATGGTTCGGCCGACGTCGATGCCGGCGTAACGAGCGGCACGCTCAGACTGACCCACGGCGCGCAGCTCGTAGCCGGCTACCGTGCTTCGCAGCCACCAAGCCAGCAGCAGCGCTCCTACCAGCGCCAGCGGCAAAGCGGCGGTCAGTCGCGTTCCACCGATTAATGGCGGCAACGCCGCGCTGGGCACGATCAAAGCGGTTTGCGGTGCGGATTCGGAGCCGCGCAGAGGACCGGACACCAGATAGTTGGCGCCCAAAAAAGCAATGTAGTTGAGCATGATGGTCGTGATTATCTCGCTGGCTCCCAAACGTGCCCGCAGGACCCCGGCGATCGAGCTCCACAACCCGCCGCCGATCGCCCCGCAACCCAGGCACAGCGGGACCTCGAGGACCGCCGGCATGCGTACGTATGCGCCGACCAGCGCCGCGCACAGCGCTCCCACGACCAGCTGGCCTTCCGCGCCGATGTTGAAGAGGCCGGCTCGAAACGCGACTGCGACGCCAAGACCGGTCAGTAACAGCGGAGTCGTCTGCACGAGCGTTTCGGCGACCGCGGGGACAGAACCTAAACCGCCCTGCAGTAAAGCGCCGTATGCCGCCAGCGGGTTGGCTCGGAAGGCCAGCATCACGAGTGCTCCGGCGGCTAGAGCCAACAGCGCCGCGCCCACGGATGATAGCAGCCGGCTCATGGCGCGATTATGGCGCATCGCCGCATCAAGCAGCGACGCCGCCCATCAACATGCCCAACATCCCGTCATCGGCGTTGTCGGGCGCGAGTTCGCCGACGGCTGCGCCGCCGCAAAGCACGACGATGCGATCGGACAGCGCGCGCAGTTCGTCGAGATCGTAAGACACGAGGACCACACAGGCACCCGCGTCGCGTGCGGCGCGCAGTCGATCGCGGATCGCCGCCGCAGCGCCTATGTCGAGGCCGCGCGTCGGAGCGCATACGATGAGCAGCCGCGCTTGCGCGCTGAGTTCCCGGCCGACGATGAGCTTCTGTTGATTGCCGCCGGAATAGTCTCGCGCCGGCGCGGCCGCGTTGTAGCCGGCGACCGCATAATCGCGGGCCACCCGGTCGGCGCGTTCTCGCGCCCTGCCGGCTGGAATGACGCCGCCCCGGCTGAGCCGCCGCTGGTCGCCGAGCAATACATTTTCGGCGGTGGAAAAGTCGAGCACTAAGCCCTCACGTTGGCGGTCGGGCGGGATGTATCGTAGTCCCAAGGCCCGCCGCTGGGCCGATCCGGCGGCGGTTATGTCGCGTCCATCGAACACGATCTTGCCGGCGCTCGGCATGCGCAGGCCGTACAAGGCTTCAGCGAGCTCCGACTGACCGCTGCCTTCTACGCCGGCGATGCCGACGATCTCAGCGCTACGGCCCTCAAGGGAGAAGCCGCGCAGCCCTGATCCGCCCGCCGGCCCCACGTCGAGGCCCGTCACCGTCAGCACCGCCTTGCCCGGCGCGGTCTGACGCGGGATGCGCGCGTCGACGTCGATCGGCCGCCCGACCATTAAATTGCCCAGCTGCTTCTCATCGGCTTGGGCTTTCGGCACCGAGCCGACGACTTTGCCGCGCCGCAGCACGGTGATGCGATCGGCCACGGCCAAGACCTCTTTGAGCTTGTGGGCTATGAGTATGACCGCGCGTCCTTCGGCGCGCAGCGTCGCGATGACGTCGAAGAGCGCCGTCGCTTCCTGCGGCGACAGCGCAGCCGTCGGCTCGTCGAGGATCAGAACCCGCGCATCGCGTTCGAGCACCTTGAGCAGCTCGACTTGTTGACGAGCTCCGATTCCCAACTCCTCGACCGGCGTCTTTGGATTCAACGTAAAGCCGTAGCGGCGCGCGACGCCTGCGACCTCTGTCTCAGCCTGAGAAGAATCGATCAGCCCGCGCCGCGCCGGCTCGCGGCCCAACATTACGTTTTGGGCTACGCTGAAGCGCTCGACGAGCAAGAAATGCTGAAACACCATCCCGATGCCAGACCGCATCGCGTCGACGCACGACCGGAAACGCACCATTTGGCCGGCTACCGACAAGGCGCCCGCATCCGGCTGGATCAGGCCGTACAGAATGCTCATCAGGGTGCTCTTGCCGGCCCCGTTTTCGCCGATGAGCGCGTGCACTTCGGCCGGCCGGACGTCGAAGTCAACGCCGTCGTTAGCCACCAGCGCGCCGAACCGTTTGGTGACGCCGCGAGCCGCTAGGGCCGGACTTGCTCCTGCATCGCTCAACGTCCGGCGCGCAGATGCGGCGGACTGAAGGCGTCAAGCGCTTTGAGGCTCGATGGCACGACTAATTTACCGCTGATGATCGCCGAGCGGTAAGCCTCTAAAGTGGCCAGTGCGCCTGCCGGCAGCGCTTTCTTGGTGTACGCGAAATCGGTCAAACCGACGCCGCCTTCTTTTAACCCGAGCACCACGTGTCGTCCGGGAAAACGGCCCGCCGCGGCATCGTGCGCTACCTTAGCCACGGCGTTGTCGACGCGCTTTAGGGCGCTGGTCAAAACCTTCCCCGGCGCAAGCCCGTCTTGGTCGGAGTCCACGCCGATGACGTAATAGCCCTGCGGCAGAGACTTTACTTGGTCGATCACTCCCAAACCGCACTTGCCGGCGGCCGCGTAGATCACGTCCGCGTCGCGGAACATAAGGGTCGCGTACTCCTTGCCCGCGCCGACGTCTTCGAAAGAGCCGGTGTACTTGACGAGGACGCGCGCATGCGGGTTTGTAGCTTTGACGCCGGCCGTAAAGCCGGCTTGGAATTTCTCGATAAGCGGCGACTGGATTCCGCCGATGAAGCCGACCGCGGCCTTGCGGCTGACGAGCCCGGCAAGCGCGCCCGCCAAAAACGAACTCTCTTCTTCCTTGAACGTGATCGAAGTCACGTTAGGCTGGTCCACGACGGAGTCGACGATGGCGAAATGCGTTTTCGGAAAGCGCGGCGCGACGCCGTCAAGCGAATCGTGCATGAGAAAGCCGATGGCGAAGACTAAGGCGTCGCCCTGGGTGGCCAGCGCCGAGAGGTTGGGCTCGTAGTCGGTCACCGAACGCGATTGAAGGACGGTGATGTTTGCCCCGTCGCGTTGTTTGGCCAGCTGCAGACCACGGTTGGCTGAATCGTTGAAAGACTTATCGCCCAAGCCGCCCACGTCTGTGACCATGCCCAGTTTGATCCCCGTGGCCAGGCTGGAGCTCTCAACGACGCTGTGACGCGCTTGTTGTGGGGTGCAGTCGGCCAGAGCCAAGGCTATGGCCATGACGAGGACGAGGCGCATCGACATCCTCCGATGTCCGTTGTGGTGACGCCAGCTACGCCGCAAGCCCAAAGGCCGCCTCCCAACTTGCGGCGGAGTCGCCTCCCGTTGCGCCGAAGCTAGCACAAATGGCATTCGTTCCGGTCGACGCGGTTGGGCTCGAAGAGCGAGCCGCGATGCTCGCCTCGCGAAGCATCAAACGACAGACGAAAACGATGGGCTTACGCCTGGCGATCGCTTGCATGGACCTTACCACGCTTGAAGGCAAAGATACAGCGGACCGCGTCGGCCGGCTTTGCCGCAAAGCGATCGCGCCGGATCCGCAGGACCTCTCGTTGCCCTCGGTAGCGGCGGTGTGTGTCTACTCTACTATGGTGGCGGCTGCTAAGACAGCCCTGCGCGGCTCGGCGGTGAAGGTAGCTTCGGTGGCGACGGCCTTTCCCAGCGGCCTGGCCCCGCTTGACGTCAAGCTCCAGGAGACGCGTGAAGCTGTGGCCGCTGGAGCCGACGAGATCGACATGGTCATCGACCGCGGTGCGTTTTTGGCGGGACGCTATGCCAAAGTGGCCGAGGAGATACGCCTCGTCAAGGAAGCCTGTGGGCCGGCTCGCTTGAAGGTGATCCTGGAAACCGGCGAGCTCGAAACCTACGACAACGTGCGGCGCGCAAGTTGGCTGGCGATGGACGCGGGCGCCGACTTCATAAAAACTTCGACCGGCAAAGTCAACCCGGCATCCACGCTGCCGGTGGCCGTCGCAATGCTCGCAGCGGCGCGCGACTACGAGACGAGCACCGGCCGGGCGGTCGGGCTCAAAGTGGCTGGCGGCATCCGCACCGCCAAACAAGCTTTGCAGTACCTCGTGGCCGTCAAGGAGATCGCCGGTGAAGACCGCATGACGCCCGATTTTTTTCGCATCGGCGCCAGTTCGCTGCTCAACGACGTGTTGATGCAGCTCGCCAAAGAGCGCACCGGCTGCTATCAAGCTGATGAGTACTTCACAAAGGACTAAAGAAACGATGATTCGCAGCTTAGGTGCCGATCAGACCAAACCCAAAGCGGCGTTGGACGGTCCCGGACGTCTAGCGGTCGTCGGGACGCCGTCGCCGGCGAAGTGGGACTACGCAAGCGCGCCCGAGTCGAACGACTACATAAAGCTTCAGGCGCGTTACGGTCTTTTCATCGGCGGCAAGTTCGTCGCCCCACGCTCGCGCCGCTATTTCCCGTCGATCAACCCGGCGACCGAAGAGACGTTGGCGCTCGTAGCCGAGGCGGGGCCACAAGACGTCGACCGTGCGGTCGCAGCCGCGCGCCTGGCCTACGAACGTTATTGGAAGCGCTGCCCGGGGCAGACGCGCGCTAAATACTTGTACCGCATCGCCCGCGCGATCACCGAACGCAGTCGCGAGCTGGCGGTTTTGGAATCGATGGACGGCGGCAAGCCGATCCGCGAGTCGCGCGAAGTGGACGTGCCGTTGGCTGCGGCTCACTTTTTTTATTACGCCGGCTGGGCGGATAAATTGCCCTGGGCCTTCGCGCAGGCCAAGCCGCGTCCGCTGGGCGTCGCCGGCCAGATCATACCGTGGAACTTCCCGCTGCTGATGGCCGCCTGGAAGATCGCACCGGCCTTGGCCTGCGGTAATACGGTCGTGCTCAAGTCGGCCGAGACGACTCCGTTGAGCGCACTGCTGCTGGCCGAGATCATCGCCCAAGCGGACCTGCCGCCGGGCGTCGTCAACATCATCGCCGGAGGCGGCCGGACGGGAGCCGATCTCGTGCGCCATCCGGATGTCGATAAGATAGCATTCACCGGGTCGACTGAAGTGGGCAAGGACATCGCGCGCGAGTGCGCTCGGACTAACCGCCGGGTCACGCTCGAGTTGGGCGGCAAAGCGGCTAACATCGTGTTCGAAGACGCTCCTTTGGACCAAGCCGTCGAGGGCATCGTCAACGCTATCTTTTTCAATCAGGGACACGTCTGCTGTGCGGGCTCCCGGCTGCTCGTGCAGGAGTCCGTTCATGACGTCATCGTGTCGAAGCTTCACCGCCGGATGCAGACGCTGCGAGTCGGCCAGCCGCTGGACAAGAACACCGACGTCGGCGCGATCAACTCAAAGCCGCAGCTGGAGAAGATCACCGAGCTGTCCGCGAGCGGAGAGTCCGCGGGCTGCGTGCGCTATCAGACCGAGTGCGAACTGCCGGCGCGCGGTTTTTGGTTCCGGCCGACGTTTTTCACCGGCGTCGCCATGTCGCACCGGATCGCTCGTGAGGAGATCTTCGGGCCGGTGCTCTCGGTGCTGTCGTTTCGCACGCCCAACGAGGCCGTAGAGCTTGCGAACAACACCCGCTACGGGCTATCGGCCGGCGTATGGACGGACAAGGGCAGCAAGAACTTCAAGGTGGCGGCTGCGCTGCGAGCTGGAGTTGTGTGGGGAAACACGTTCAACAAGTTCGACCCCTCGTCGCCCTTCGGCGGGTACAAGGAGAGTGGTTTCGGCCGCGAAGGCGGCACCCATGGCTTGCTCCCGTACCTCCACTTGACGTGAAAGCTCAACGTATCGAGGTCCGCAAAACCGCAAAGCTGTACATCGGCGGCGCCTTCGTCCGGTCCGAGTCGGGCCGGACGTTTGGGCATCGACAGGCAGGCGACGTCGTCCAGGTCGCTCGTGGATCGCGTAAAGACGTGCGCGATGCGGTCCGCGCGGCCCGCGCGGCGTGGCCCGGCTGGCGCGCGCGCAGCGGCTACAATCGCGGGCAGATACTCTACCGGCTGGCCGAGATGATGGAATCGGGGCGCCGGCAATTCGAGCGTGTGCGCACGGCTCATGGCAGCAGCGCCCGCACGGCCGCCAAAGAGGTGGACTGCGCTATCGACCGCGTCACGTGGTATGCCGGCTGGTGCGACAAGATCGAGCAGTGGCTGTCGACTAAGAATCCAGTAGCGTCTGCGCACTTCAACGTCAGCGCACCCGAACCGATGGGCGTGGTCGGCGTCGTGGCGCCGGATGCTCCGGCGCTGCTGGGCCTGGTCTCTGTCTTGGCGCCCGTGTTATGCGGCGCCAATGCAGCCGTCGTCATCGCTTCGCAAGTCGACCCACTGAGCGCGGTGGCGCTGGCCGAAGCGCTCGCCAACAGCGACGTCCCGCCGGGCGTGGCGAACATCCTAACCGGCTACCGCGCCGACCTCGTTCCGCCGCTCGCCGGGCACATGGACGTCAATGCGCTCGACCTGTGGAACCCCGATGAAGCAAGTGCCGTTCAGGCGGCAGAGCAGGCATGCGAAAACCTCAAGCGGGTGCAGCGGCACCAACGTTCGACAACGGCTGCTTGGTACGGCGACGCGGGGCAAAGCCCGCGGGCGATCCAATCGTTCATGGAAATAAAGACGGTCTGGCACCCAGCCGGCGTTTAGAGATCTTCACAAGGACAAGGACACGGTGTCGTATTAACATTGCACTGCTATTCTCGCGTTTTCAAAACGGAGACTTTGTGAGGCACATGAGCAAGCACTTAGGTCTGGCGGCTGTTATTGCCGCTGTTTGTCTTCTTTGGGTGTCCGCGGGCCAAGCGCTGGCAGCGGGAACGGGATCCGTCTCCGGCCGCGTGACTACGACGGCCGGCGCGCCGATCGGCGGCGCGACCGTCGTGCTCTTCGCACCGTCGGCGACGCGGCAGACAACGACATCGGCCAACGGGCTATTTTCGTTCAGCGGACTAGCGCCGGGCACGTACACGCTTTCGACGGCCGCGCGCCAGTTCCAAAAACAAGTTTCCGCCCCGTTCGTAGTAAACGCAGCCGACAACACCGACTTTGTCGTCGTTCTGCAGGCGATCAGCACGACGAACATCACCACGCTGGGCCGCATTTCCGTCCGCGGCCATCAAGCGCTGAACACGTCGTCCGCGGCCAGCACCACCATCACGAACAACGAGTTCGTCGAAACGGGCAGCTTGCAGGCGCAGACGGCGCTCGACCGCCTGCCTGGATTCACGGTTGAGCACTACAGCAACGGCGCGCCGGGTGCGGTAACGACCTTTACCATTCGCGGAGCCGGCGGCTTCGGCGGCGGCAGCGACGGGTCGTCGAACACCGGTTACGAAATCTTGGTGCTGCAAGACGGCGAGCCGATCCGCAACGGCCAGTACGGCGATTTCGAAGCGTCTACGCTGACGCCGGCGATCTACCAGCGGGTCGAGGTCGTCAAGGGCGTGGGCGGCACGTCGCTGTTCGGGGCCAACACGATCGGCGGCACGGTCAATCTTGTAACACGCGATCCGCTCAAGACCGAAGGCGGCGAGTTCATCCAAACGGTCGGCAGCTTCGGCACTACGGACTTCAACTTTTCTGAGTCCAACACGATCGGACGCTTAGGCTATCTGATAGACTTGCACCGCTATGGGACGGACGGTTTCATACCGTTCCCGTATGTAGCGCACTACGTGGCTGCCGGCTCCGACTACGCTCAGCCTACCCAGACCTTCAACCTGAAGTCTGGCCTCGGAAAGCTGCGCTACGACTTTTCAGATTCCGTCTACGGCGTGCTGACCGTGACCGATGAAAGCGACTATCGCGATCAGTTGGGGCTCATCGGCAACCCGACGTCGGGCTCAAACGGACAATCCACCGACGCGTCCGGCTTTCCATATTTCTACGGTTTTCCCGGCGACTACGTCTGGAACATCCAGCCCAAGTACGCGCTGGACTTGCACGCTGGCTTGGGGGGCGGCAGCTTGATATTGCGCGCCTATTCCCAGTATCTCGAGAGAGTCGTGGACGGGTTAGGGGAACCAGCCGACATCTGCTGCTTCCTGTCGCGTTCCGTGGATCACCTCACTGGCCAGTTGGCGTCGTGGACCAAAGACTTCGGCAAAAACACTCTGACGCTGGCCGCCGGCGGCAATGGCGACAACTTTTTCTTCGGCCAGGCGTTCAACTACGTTCCTTTGTCCGATATCCCCTCAACGGCGCAAGGAACGCAAATCGAGCGAACATACCTTGTGCGCGATGACATCCAAGCCAGTTCCAAAGTGGACCTGACGTTTGCCGGTTATTACAGCGACTACGACACGCTGCGCGTCAAGCGCTTCGACCCGCGCTTTGCTATTGTCGATAAACCAGATTCAAATACCGTGCTGCGCGCCTCGATCGGCACCGGCTTTGCCCCACCGCGCCTATCAGATCTGTTCACCCCTTTGGATACGACTCAGCGCAACGCCGGGTTCAGCAATCTGCCGTGTCCAGGCGCTTCTCCGTTCTGCGTAGCTAACGGCGGGAATCCGGATCTGAAGGCGGAGTCTGCCGTGGGCGCCGACGTGGGCTATGAGCACACTTTCGGCGAGGCTGGCGGCAACGTTTCGCTGGACTTGTATCGCACCAACCTAAGCAATCACATTTTCAACGGGGTTGCGCCGGCACCGCCCGGTACATTCTTCACGAATCCGCCGAAGAACAAGCCAGCCGCACCGATCGGGTACTACCAGCAGCCCATAAACTTGGCGTCAGCAGTGTACACCGGAGTGGAGCTTTCCGGCAACGTTCCGCTATCCAACAATTTTGCCGTCAACGGCGGCTATAACATTCAAGCCGCGTATCCCACAAACGTCGATCCGCTCACCCAGCAGCAGCTGCAGGATGTCGTCAACAACCAGCAGTTTTTGGGCGTGCCGCTGCACAAGGAGAACGCTGCTGTAGCCTACCGGAATCGCGCCGGCAGCTACGCCTTCTTCCAGTGGAACTTGTACGCCGCCAATAACGCCTTCAACCAGGCGGCATTTCCGGTGTACAACGCCGGCTTCAACACGCCGCTCGGGGGAAGCACGCTTCACATCGCCTGGACGAATATCTTCAACAAACAGGCCGGACTGTTCTCGAACTTCAACGGCGGGGTGCCCTACCCCGGCTATTCTGGCGCCTATCCGACGACCGGCTACAACGCTCCGAACAACATGCTGACGGTCGCCTTCGATCACCGCTGGGGTGCATTGCGCTAACCCACCGCCGCAAACAACAGTCGTGAGGCCGGCAACCGCGACAGCGACGCGCCGCATGGCGTGTGCGCTGGCGGCATGCGCGCTGCTCGGGGTCGCCTGGCACATCGGCGCTCGCGCGGTCCAAGCAGCGCCTGCCATAGTGCTGCCCAATGGGTGGCGGATCACGCCGGCCGCAGCGACGACCGAGCTAGGCACGCTGCCGGTGCATATCGCGGCGGACCCGTCCGGACGCTGGCTGGCCATAAGCAACGCGGGCTACGGTCAACTGTCCATCGATATCGTCGAGGCCTCAAGCGGTCGCATCGTCGCTGCGCAGCCCATCCGGCGCACCTTTTACGGTTTGGCGTTTTCGCCGGACGGCACGAAGCTTTACGCGTCGACCGCTGCGGACGGCGGGCTCGCCCGCTATGATTTCGACCCCGCAAGCGGCAGCCTCCATGAAGCCGGCGGCTTTGCGGCCGGCGGCAAAGGCGCGTGGGTGAACGGCCTGGCCGTGGCCCCTGACGGCAAGACCGTGTACGCGGCGATCGCGGGCCTCGACGAATTGGTCGCGCTCGATTCGGCCAGCGGCCGGCCGCGTTGGCGTGCCAAGACCGGCGCTGCGCCCTATGCCGTCGCGCTCTCGCCCGACGGCAAAACTGTGTATGTCAGCGACTGGAGCGCCGCCGCTGTGACGATGTTGAGCGCGCGCGAAGGTGCGCCCGTTGGAGAAGTTGCGGTCGGCCCGCACCCCAATGCGCAAGTCCTGACTACGGATGGACGCACGCTGTACGTGGCCTGCGCCAACGACAACACAGTCGCGGTGATCGACACCGGCGCCAAACGCGTGCGCGCCGTGATCGACGCTGCGCTCTACCGTGGGTCGCCGGAGGGAGCTACGCCCAACGGCCTGGCGCTGAGCGCCGATGACAAGACTCTGTACGTGGCAGACGCGGATGAAAACGCGGTCGTCGCGGTCGATGTTTCGCAAGGCGCCCCGCGCCTAGCCGGCGCCGTACCGGTCGGCGCCTACCCGACGGATGTAGCCGCCGGCCGCGACGGCCAACTGTTCATCCTCGACGGCAAGGGCCGCTCCGGCCATGCCAACCCGCACTACCCGCATAGCGACACGTTGCCGCGGGGTCAATGGCCGCCAGGCAGCCGCCGCTGGTACGTCGGCGAGCTGGCTACCGGCGACTTGGAACGGCTGTCCGCACCATCCGGCGCGACGCTTGCGGCCGGTCTGGCCCAAGCGCGGGCCAACTCACGTTATAGACCCGCTTCGCGCGTCGCGCCGTTGGTTGCGCCGATCAAGCACGTCATCTACGTCATAAAAGAAAACCGCACTTACGACGAAGTTTTGGGCGACGACCCGCGCGGCAACGGCGACGCAAGCCTGGCCATCTTCGGCAAGCGCATAACGCCCAACGTTCATCGCCTGGCCGACGAGTTCGTGCTGGCCGACGATTTTCAAACCGACGCGGAAGTGAGCGCTGACGGCCATAACTGGTCGACGGCCGCATACGCGACCGACTACGTGCAGAAATTGTGGCCCTCGACTTACGCGGATCGGGGGCGCGACTACGATTACGAAGGCAGTACGGCGTCGGCGCCGAGCGCCGGTTATCTGTGGGATGACGCTATCGCGCACGGGGTTAGCGTGCGCGACTACGGCGAGTTCGTCGATATGGATGTACTGCGCGGCGAGTCGACTCCCAGCGTCAAGTCCTTGCAAGGCCGAGTGGATCCGAAATTTCGCGGATTCGACCTCAGCTATTCGGATCAAGGTCGCGCCGACGAATGGCTGCGCGAATTCAGCGCGTACGTTGCGCAGCGCGACCTTCCGGGGCTGGAGATCGTGCGTTTACCCGACGACCATACCGCTGCCACCAAGCCCGGCGCGCGCACTCCGTTTGCGATGGTGGCCAGCAACGATTATGCGCTGGGCCGGATGGTCGAGGCGCTCAGCCACAGCGTCTACTGGAAGGATACGGTCGTCATCAGCGTCGAGGACGATGCCCAAGCCGGCCCTGACCACGTCAGCGATCAGCGCGCGGAGCTGGCGATCGCCGGTGCGTGCGTGCGGCGAGGCTACGTCGATCACACCCATTACACGACGTCGGGCGTTTTGCGCACGATCGAGCTGCTGCTGAAGCTGCCGCCGATGAGCCAATTCGATGCGGGCGCGACTCCGTTGAGCGCTGCGTTTGCGCCGCGGGCGGACACGCGTCCTTGGAAGGCGACCAGACCGCTCGTGAATCTGAGCGACACGAATGCCGCCGTTGCCCCGGACGCCAAGGCGTCCATGCGTTTAGACCTTAGCGACGCCGATAGAGCCGATGCTGCCGCGCTGAACCGCATACTGCTGCGCTACGCCCGCGCGGCAAAGCAGCATTCTTGATCGGCCGCCGCTGGCATTGAGCCGAGCGAGTTTGAACGAGCGCCTGCAGCGCACGGCCGCATACGTGCGCGAGCGTGTGGACGTCCAGCCGCAGGTCGCTATCATTTTGGGCTCCGGCCTCGCGGCGGTGGGCCGCGGGTTAGCGGATGAGACCGTCACGCCGTACTCTGACTTGCCCCATTTTCCAAAGACTGGGGTGCTCGGTCACCAGGGCAATTTACGGCTCGGAAAGATCGGCGGCGTCTGGGTCGCGGTATTTGAAGGCCGAGTCCACTCCTACGAAGGTCATCCCATGCAGGACGTCGCTTATCCGGCGTACTTGGCCGCTGCGCTGCAAACCGAGGTATTGATCGTCACGAATGCCGCGGGCGGCATAAACCCAGCCTTTGGGGCGGGCGATATCATGCTGCTCAGCGACCATATCAACCTGCTCACAAGCAATCCGCTGACGGGCGCCGCGGCCGACCACTCGGCCGAGCGATTCATTTCGATGCGCGACGCGTACGATCCAAGCCTGCGCGCCATGGCTCGGCGCAGCGCGGCGGCCCATGGATTCGACGTCCGCGAAGGCGTTTACGCCGCAACGGCGGGGCCGATGTATGAAACCGACGCGGAGATCCGCATGCTCGGCATCCTGGGAGCCGACGCGGTCGGTATGTCGACCGTGCCAGAGGTGATCGCCGCGCGTCAGCGCGGCATGCGCGTCTTGGGGGTCTCGGTGATCGCCAACCGCACGGCTCGGTCGCCAGACGACGCCGCACCGCTCAGCCATGGCGAGGTGCTGGCGACGGTCCAACGCTCGGCCGAACGCGTCAAGTCGATGCTCCAGGGCGTGATCGGCATGCTCGGCGCGTGAACGCCGCCGGCTCGCTGGCCGCTTCGCTCATCGAAGAGAAAAATAGCGGCGGCGCGCACAGCGCGGCGCGCATCGCGCAACTGATCGCAGCATATCAAGCGCGCGAAGTCTCGGACGACCTCATGACCGCGTGGCTTCGGGCGGTTTGCGACCACGGGATGGCGGTCGATGAGACGGTTGGACTGACGAACGCTATGGCGCGATCCGGCCGCATCATTCAATGGCCGCCGGCACTGGGGACGGTCGTCGACAAACATTCGACGGGCGGAGTGGGAGATGCGGTTAGCCTAATCGCGGTCCCGATCGCGGCCGCCTGCGGCGCGAAAGTCGCCAAGCTGTCCGGCCGGGCGCTCGGACATACGGGCGGGACGATCGACAAGCTCGAGTGCATCCCCGGCTTGCGCACGGATCTGTCCGTCGAGGAATTCGTAAGCCAAGTAAGTCGTGTAGGCTGCGCCGTGACGGCGGCGACCGCCGACCTTGCTCCGGCCGATAAGCGGATGTACGCGCTGCGCGACCGGACGGGCACGGTGCGCAGCGTGCCGCTGATCGCGGCTTCTATCCTCAGCAAGAAGATGGCAGGCGGCGCGGCGGCGATCGTCATCGACGTGAAGACCGGCCGTGGAGCGTTCATGCAAACCGTCGCGGAGGCCGATTTGTTGGCTCGGACTCTGATCGAAGTCGGTCGCCGGCTGCGACTGAAAGTCGACGTGCTGATCACCGACATGAGCGCTCCGCTCGCCGATTCCGTCGGCGACGCGCTCGAGCTAGACGAGGCGTTGACGGTGTTGGGGGCCGGCCAAGGTTCCACACGCCTGGGCGAAGTGGCGCTCGAGGTGGCGCGAACTCTGCTTCATGCGGGACTGGGGTCCGAAGCTGGCTTAGCCAGAGAACTGACGACCAACGCGCTTTGCAGCGGCGCGGCGCTCGCCAAGTTCTCGGAGATGGCTCGCGCGCAGGGCGGCCGGCTCGAGGAATTCGATCGGCGCTTTCCGACCACGACGGCGATCGAGGCGCGAAAGTCAGGCGTCGTCAGCAGCATCGACGCGCGCAAGATCGGTGAGTTGGTCAGCCGCGCAAAGGCGGGCGTTCCACCACTTGCAGCCAGACGGATAGGAGTGCGGCTAGATCGGCGACCCGGAAATCGAGTGCGGCGCGGCGACGTTCTGATGCGGGTCGCAGGCTTCAACGCGGCTGAGGCATTCGCGCAAGAATTTGCCTCCGCTGTGCAGGTGGGCGCCCACGGGGCACCCTCCCAACCCCCGGTGCTAAGTCGCCTTCAAAGCGTTCCATAGAGGCGGTCGCCGAAGTCGCCCAGCCCCGGAATAATGTATTTCTGAGAGTTCAGTCCGCGGTCCAAGGCCGCGCCTATCACTTGGACGTCCGGGTGGTCGGCGCTGACTCGGTTCACGCCTTCCGGCGCCGCCACGACGCAAAGCAGCCGGATGTCGGATCCGCCGGCGCCCTTGACCGCGTCGATGGCCTGCGACGCCGATCCGCCGGTGGCCAGCATCGGGTCGACGATAAGCACGGTGCGGCCCGCGACATCGGGCAGCTTGCAGTAGTATGACGACGCGACAGCCGTCGTATGATCTCGCGCTAACCCGATGTACCCCACCGACGTCTCGGAGAAGAGCTCGACGATCGGCGACAGCATCCCGAGGCCCGCTCGCAAAATCGGCACTACGACCAGCGGTACCGCCAGCAGGTCGCCCGCCGATTCCTCGAGCGGAGTAGAGACTGGAACGCGCCGCGTCGGTAGGTCGCGCGTCGCCTCGAGTGCCAGCATGACGGTGAGGTGGTTGGTCAGCGTCCGGAAGATCTCAGGGGCGGTGTCCGCGCTGCGCAATTGACAGACTAAATGTCGCGCCAGCGGATGCCCGACGAGCCGGATACTCAAACCGACAGGTCTAAGCTAGAGCGGTCTCATTGGGCGGCGCTGCACTCCGCGTGGCCGCACTCGCACCGATCCCCTGACGAGCTGCGCCGTCCGCTTTCCCCGCAGTATTCGCTGCAATATTCGCCCGTCAATCCGCTCGCGCACTTGCAATGCGGGTTGTCGCATTTTTCCGCCATGGTCGCTCCTTTTCACCAGCCGCTGCACGCCGGGGACTCCGCTGTGTTTTTATTCGCGCGCCGAGATTCCCCCGACAAGATGAATCCAGCAGCTTGGAGAAGGCGCCGACCGCAGTCCAAACGCATAGGACAACCGAGCCAAGCAATGCCTGGCGCCGCCGAGGAGAAGTTATGAAACGCTCGCGGGATCGATTCTGGAAAGCAGTCGCAGGCATCGGCCTGACTGCGACTGCCGCAAGCGCCGCTCGGTTCATTGCACGCGGCTCAAGCGCAGCCGAAATGGCGCGCGCGCTCGGCCAGCAACTGCCCAGCTTGGATGACCCGACATTTGTCGATTACCTGCTCAACACGTTCGTCAACAAGATTCCTTTCCCGCAAGTCCGGATGGAGCTGTATCGGCGAGCCGGTATGGAAGTGGATCCGACGACGAATATCATGATGCACGCGTTCGTGCTGCAAGCCCGCGACATAAGCATCGGTCCGAACTGCATCATAGGGCCGTTCACGACGCTGGACGGCCGTGCCACGCTGCGCATCGGGCGCAACGTCAACGTCGCGGGCGAAGTGCTGACCATCGGCGGCCATCACGCGGTCGACTCGCCCACCGCCGAAGGCTTATTGGGTAAAGTAGTCATCGAGGACAACGCTTGGATAGCGATGCGGGCGACGATTTTGCCGGGCGTCACGGTCGGCGAGGGCGCCTACGTGGCCGCCGCCGCGCTGGTCAACAGAGACGTCGAGCCGTATACGCTTGTGGGCGGTGTTCCGGCCAAGAAGATCCGCGATCGCAATCGTGACATTCAGTACAAGCTACAGCATTTTCCGCGCTGGATCTAAGGCTGGGGTGCGTGGGTCGTTAGGATGCGGACGTCGACACGGCCCCAAGCGGCGACAAGAGTTCTTGATAGAGTTCCAGCATGGCGTCTATCTGGACGTGCATGTTGAAGGCTCGAGCGCGGCGACGGCAAGCAACCGCCTTTTTTGTTCCGTCGTTTAGCGCGCTTTGAGTTGTGGCGGCATAGGCTGCCGCGGTCGGTTCGCTGACGAGATAGCCGCACTCTGTGGTGACGAGCTCGTTCATCGCCGCAAAGTCGAAGACGACTGGCGGGCAGCCGCAAGCCATCGCTTCAATCAAAACGAGCCCAAAGCCGCCGTATAGAGACGGGAAGCAGAGCAAGTCGGCGGCGGAATAATAAACCGCGAGCGCATGCGGGGTTAGGTGGCCCGTGAAGCGCACGCGGCTGCCGAATTCCGCCGAAATCGCCTCATCGGGTTCGTGATGAACGACGATTAAAGTTATGTCTTGCGGCAACCGCCGAAGCGCCTCCGCCATGATCTTGCCGCGTGACATGTTGAAGTGACCTACGTAAAGGAGGTAGTGCCCTTGGTCGTTGAGCCCTAGCGAACGTCGCGCGAACCTATGGTCGACCGGCCGGAATATTGCGTCATCGTACCAGTTGTAAATGACCTCCACCCGATCCGAGGGCACGCCGTATAGCCGTTTGAGTTCCGCAGCCACGCCATGCGACACGGCGATGCATTGGTCGGACAGCCACCCAATCGTCTCTTCCATGAAAGCTGACGCGCGGTCCTCGGCGGCTTCCTCGGGTTCGCCAAGTCCGAGCCGCTTGTAACGTTCGTTAGGGCCTAGCGCGGTCAGGTGAAAGCTCGAAACCAGCGGCGGCCGGTTAGCAAGCTGCGCCCAGCGCAACGCGGTATGAAAGCCGTATTGCCCATGGCCATGCACTAGATCGTAGCGCCCGGGGTCGATCAGTTCCGCGAAGCGCCGCGATTTTTCTCTAAAACGCTCCACCGAGCACGCGCCGTCTAGCGATTTGGGAGCGACGCCTATGATGTGTGACCCCAAGGGATTGGCCGTATCCGGCAAAAACGGTCGGTCCTCGCAGATTATCTCCACATCGACACCACGATCGAGCATGCCTAGCGCAAGCTCGCAAACGTATTTCTCCGTGCCGCCGCCCGCGGGGGTTGGGCGGTAACCGCAGATCATGCCGACCCGCAGGCGCCGTGAATCTACGAGCATCACTAGCCCTCCTAGATGCCGGTCAGGCAGCCGCTGCTTTACTTGGCCTTTTACGAGTCCCCAGGGTTGACGGTAGGCCCTGCAAAGCTATCACTTGAACTACGCCGCGATCCCGCGAGGGAACCGCATTTTTTATAGACGAGGCAGCTCCCTGTCGGAAATTTAAGGACTTGTGCAGCGAGCGCTCGATCGGAGATGACGGTTCGCAACCGCGGCTCGCGCGGAAAACGATGGGCTGAGAGGCTGTCGATAATGGAAAAAGGCTTCGTTAGCGATCAGCGCGCCGGCGTCAATAGCGATCAACCGCCTGCCGAGGTCATCAAGTTTTCGGTCATCATCTCAAGAGATGTGGGGGAACGGGCAAGACGATTGACCTTTGAAGAGCGCTTGAGCGAGAGCTCGCTCTTTGAAGTCGCTTTGCGTCTGCTGTTCGATAGCCGCACCGACAAGCAAGTCGCGGATTTGCTCCGCCAGCACGGCGCGACTCTGCGGCGCAGATCGGCGCCGAGATCTACGCCGGCATGATTGCCCTTGCCCGGCGCTGTTCGTACCGGCACTTCCACACCGACGGCGACTAACTGGCTGGCGAGAATTTTCAGCTCTTCGGCCTTGGGAGGAAGAATGTGACCCCCGGAAGATGTGGTCCATCTTGAGCACTTGAGGTATCTGACATGCTCATAATGTTCCTAGCGGCCGTTCAGTTGGCGACGGCCACCGGCACCAACACGCCGAGCGCGGCTCCCGCGCCGGCGGCCGACAAACCACTGCGGGAGGTGACCTACAAGGTCAGCTTTTCTCGCCGCCTCAATTCGACGGCGGAATACTTTCCGGGAGACAGACCGGATCAGTTTGGCTCGAACGTCTCGCTATCAGGCGACAACGGAAAGGTTACCGTCGATGTCATGCAGGTGGCCGACAACGCTTTGGGTCTGAAGGTCACCGAGTTGTGGAACAACAGCGCCGGTGGCAGGCCGATGACTTACGTCGGTAACCTGGCGCCGCAGGGCAAGCTGAACTTCGCTCCGGGCAGCATCAGCGACGTCACGCGCGAGATCTTGCCGTTCTTTGCGCCGCTGTTCATGCAGGATCGCGCCCCTGATGCGGGCAGCAGTTGGAGCGTAAGGTTCGATCGGTCAAACATCCACGCATCGACAACCTATACCGTGGACGGCATCGACGGCGAAATCATGCGGCTTTCAAAAAAGGAAGACGTTAAGGTCGCTTCCGTGCGCCAAAACGGTTATACGTCGAGCGGCACCGTTCGGTTCAAACCCAGCCTACTCGTGCCGGTTTCTGGTGAAATCACGAAACGCTCAACGCAGGAAGGCGCGAGCGCAAACTCCCAAAAAACGCTGACGCTTCATTTCGACCGCGTATCGGATACGCGTGACCCCGCTCCCCCTCACTAGCGGGAGTTCTTCGGCAGCAGCCTTTGCTTTAAACATGCCGTCGGCGCTAGCAGAGCTCCCGGCAGTCACGATAGCGAGCTAACGATACAGGCGTTTGATCTTGCCGCCAAGCTTTCGTTTCAAACGTCGGCAAGCCGCGTGCGATTGAGATTTGTTGCCATTTTTGTCGGCGCCTTGAGCCTTTACTTGACCTCATCACGATTCTCCCAGATCTTCCACCCGACTCTTATCGATAATTACGTGGTTTTGGCAGATGCCTGGCTTCATGGTCACATCTGGGTAGCGCACTCCGAACTGCCAGCTGTTGACGGCGTCATGTACGGCGGCAACTATTACGTCATCGAAGGCCCCATGCCGGCGGTGTTGATGCTGCCATTGGTTGCCATGTTCGGGCTGAGCGCGAATCAATCGCTGGTGTGCGTATTGGCCGCATCGGTCGGAGTCGCCGCATGCGATCTGGTCTTGGGCAGAATGAACCTCGAGCCTAAGCTCCGTGTGTGGTTAGTCGTGTTTCTAGGCTTTGGCACAGTGTTGTGGTGGTGTACCCTCAATCCCGCCGTGTGGATGTGCGCGCACGTCGTGTGCGTCATGTTCCTGACGCTGACTCTAGCTGAATGGTATGGGAGGCGTCGCTACTGGCTGGTTGGGTTCTTGTTCGCTTGCGCTGCCTTGACTCGTTTCCCGACAATCCTTGCCGTCCTTCCATTTTTGTACTGGACGTGGGCCGACGCAGAAGACCGCGCTGCGAGCGTTCGATCCTTTCTAGTGGGTTTGGCGCCGCTACTTGTTTTACAGGTGCTATACGACCTAGCTCGTTGGCACACTCCACTGGACATCGGCTACACGCTGTTTTATCATAAGGATCCAGCCGGCTCGCCGACGGGTTACCCCTTTTCGTTAGGCCACTTGCCGTTCAATCTTTATAGCATGTTTTTCTTAGCGCCGGCATACATCAATTCTTTTCCATGGCTCAAGCCGACTTACCAAGGCGTCGCGTTGACGTTTACGAGCCCGGCCTTGGTGCTCGCGCTTTGTGCCGGCAAGTCAAAGGAGTCTACGCTGTTGTGGCTGAGCGTGGTGCTCGTTGCGCTTCCAGATCTCTTATATTACGTGAACGGGTTTAGCCAATTCGGCATGCGTCACTCGCTTGATTTTACGCCTTTCTTGCTTTGCCTCGCGGCCAGAGGCTTTAGCCGTCGCCCAGACCCGCTAGGGTTCTGGCTCATTGGGTACTCCGTGGTCGCAAATGCTTTCGGGGTTTGGTCGCGCGTGCCGTAAGCAAAGTTGTTGCCGGGCTTTTATGCGCCCACTTGTGACCCGCCGGCGAGTGCTCTCAACTGTGTGATGCTGCTTTAATGCTTACAGGCATGGTCGCGATGGCGTTGAGCACTTTCTTCTCTCTGAGTAACCGGCGGCTGTAGTGCACGAGTTCGTCCAAAGGGTACCAAAGGCCAACCCATGCGATGACTACGAAGACTCCGTCCCCGACCAAAAGCTTGGTGAAGCGCGACAACGTGGATCGATTGAAATAGTACGATAGCAGAAAGCCAAAGGCGAACATGACCAAGCCCACGGCAAAGGATGCCAGCACGTCACGCCACTCCATCCTGCGTTCGGCTTCGTTTTTCTGCAAGCGTAGGCGGCAGTAGCGCTGGATTCCCGGGCGGACGCGCATCTCCGTATCCGGCTGGATCTGATCCTCCGGAAGGAATATCGTGGCACGCAGCCCCGTAGCCAAACGGCGGGCGGCCAGTTCTTGCGCTAGTTCGTCCATGCCGCTGAGCAGTCTGCCGCTCTCGCTAAACATGTCGCTCGCGGTGAGCGCGAACAATTCCGCCGGAGTGTTCAAGCGCAGGACGATCTCATCTTTAGCGCCAGCCGGCGGGTAAAAACGCGTCAACGCGAAGCGCTAGACTCGACCGGCGGCGTTGCCGGAGTATGCGAGCGATCGGGAACGCGCTGGAGGAGCGTCATCGAAGCGTAAGCACCGATCCATGAACCGATCGCAGCGAAAAGGACGTAGACCCAGTTGCGGGTGTACGAGATGACCGCGAAGGAGGAGAGCAGGTACCATACGCTGCTCCAGGTCGCGGCGGCTACACGCCGTCTTCCCGACACGGCCGACGTAAACATGACGTAGACCGCATCGGTGAAGGCAGTGGCAGCGACGACTCCAAGCGCGACAAGCGGTTCGATTCTAACCGGATGCAATAGCATGTCGCAGTCTTCAAAGAGCCCGCTTTACAACCTTGTATAGCCGTCCGAGCTCCAGTCATCCAAGCCTTGCCGCCTTTGGCATCACGGCTTAGTTTTCAGACCAGTATTGGGAGCCAATGCGTTCCCGAGAGAGGCGAAAATCGGCTGGCTGGCGTCCTTGTAGTTGCCCTGCTCGTCGAAAGCGGCTGATTCATAGGTCGTTACGACGGCTATTGCAAGCTTTTTTGGTCGCAGATACCCAACGGTGGCAGCCGAGCCCGCGAAGTTCTTCGTCTGAGTGATCCACGGACCTAGATTTACAACGCCCAGCCCATAGTTGAAGGCAGCAGTGTTCTGACGGCACACGGGGCATTTGGGATCAGGGTGCCCGAAGTCGACGAGGTTGTAACCGACCTGCGCTGCAAACGACGCCTTGGAAAGCAGCTCACCGGTGCCGACGACTTCCATAGTCGTCGTCATGTCGGTGATATCGGTGATCTGAATCGCTCCTTGCGCTGTGGTCCACGATGGATTCCAAAACGTCGACTCTTCGTAGAATGGCGAGGAGGACGGCACGCGCAAGTCAGCCAGCCGCTCTGAACTAAACGCGTGAAGCACCGGTTCTGGAATATGCGGGGTGGCCACGCTCTAGGTTTGGTTCAAATGCATCGGACCGAATATATACTTTTGCATCGCCTTGGCTAGCGGCATGCCGGTTATCCTTTCGAGCACGCGACCCAAGATGACGTAGTTGGTGTGCGAGTAACCCCAGTTAGAGCCGGGTGCGAACATCATCGGTTTGGATGTGCCGATCCGGATGAGTTCTTCCGAGCTCCACTGCCGAAACGGGTTGAGCGAGACAGCGTTGTAAACTTCCGGCTGGTATACGTAGTCGGCATATCCGGATGTCATGTTAGCGAGGTTACGCAGCGTGATTCGATTCGCGTACGGCAAGTGAGGTAAGAAGGCGGCCAGCTTGTCGTCGAGCTTGACTCTTCTCCGATCCACGAGTTCCATGAGCATCGTGGCCATGTAGGTAAACCCCATCGCACCGTTGCGAAAATGCATGGCCGGTGTCGCGGGC
>JALYUR010000060.1 GCA_030853635.1 Vulcanimicrobiota bacterium
GTAGCGCACCGCATTTAGCGCCAGATTTTTCACGATCTGGCCGATCCGAACGGGGTCGCCGAAGAAGTGCTCGCATGCGGGCGATGCGGCGGCGCAACGGGTCACGCGCAGCGCGATGCCCTTGGCCCTGGCGACCGCCAACTGGTTGCGCATCTCGTGGACGACGTCGCTTCCGGCAGGGTTGCCCAGCGGCTTGCCGACATCCATCAGTTCTTCACCATCTTGTAGCCGACGCCGAAAACGGTAATGATGTAACGAGGATTGGCGGAGTCCGGCTCGATCTTGTGCCGCAAGTTGCCGATGTGGCGGTCTAGGGTGCGGTCGTACACCTCGAGGTCGTCCCCTCTTACGTTGTCGAGCAATTGGCTGCGCGTAAACGTCCGGCCCACATTGCGCGCCAGCTCCACGCTCGAATGGCGGCGCAGTTCGCGAAAGACCTCGAAGCCCGACAACAGCGGCAGCTTGAGGTCCAAAAGGACGAGGTCAGGACGCAGACTGCGGCCTAGGTCAGCCGCTGCTTGGCCGTCGTAAGCCTTGGATACGATGAACCCGTCATCGCTCAGGTAGCGCTCGAGAATGTCGACGATCTGCGGCTCATCGTCAGCAATGAGGACTGTCTTTGGCGGCATGCGATTTGGCGGCGCTTCGACGGGCCGGCGGTGTTACCCCGTGGTGGCGCTATGTAGAGCGGATTTAGGGCGAGCATCTGCTTCGAGATGTCGATTAAGGCATTAGTCTCGGTCACCTCATAACGTTGCATTCGCACCGTTCGCGCGACCTACTCCTCAAAGCGACCCGTGGCGTCACGATCGCGGTCGTATCGTTTCGTGAGCGGAAACGGCGGCAACCAGGCCTCGCGATCGACGATCCAGCTTTCGTAGGTTGGCATCAGTTGGTCAGGGGCATCCAGGGATCCTAAATTCACTTCGATTTCGTCTGCGCTGCGTCCGAAAGTGGACGAGCCGCAGCGGGGGCAGAAAAACCGCCCGGCGTAGTCGCGTGTTTCTCCGTCGATCACTGCAGCCTGAGGGAACACCGCGGAAGCGTGAAAAAGGGCCCCATGATGCTTGCGGCAGTCGAGACAGTGACAAAGGCCGACCCGGTATGGGAGTCCTGACGCCACAATTCGGACCTTGCCGCACAGGCAACCGCCCGTGACTCGATCCATGCTAAGCCTCCGTCCTGTTTGAGAATATGCAGGCGCGGATACCCTTTCGACGAGCGCCTGCCTGAACCAGTTGCTGCCGTACCGGATGTTTGGTGCGCGGTAACGCAGGTTGACCTCTTGAACGTCGTCGCATCAGCGCGGACCGCAAGTCCCGGTTCGATAGTAGAAGTTTAATAGTAACGAAAGTCCTTACAGATGATTAAAAGCAAGCTGACGAGCGAGGCCCAGACAACGATCTCGCGGTCGGTGCGTGACGCTTTGCACGTTGCAGAAGGCGACGAACTCGTCTACGCAATCGATGGTGAGCGAGTGATTCTTACGAAGTCCGTTGCTGAACCGGCGGATGACCCCTTCGCGACGTTTGAGGAATGGGCATCCGACGACGACTGCCGCGTCTATGCCGGTCTTTGATTTGTGGGACATAAAAAAGTGCCGTTTCCATGTACCGGGCGCCCGGTGCGCCAACGCCGTCCGGCGCTCGTCCTCGCTATCGGCACGTTGGACGCTCACGGCTTGCTCTGGGTGTTGATGATTACGAGTGCGCAAAACCGCCGCTGGCTCACCGACGTTCCGGTTTCCGCTCTCTCAGAGAGCGGACTGCCGGCGGCATCTGTCGTTCGCTGCGCAAAACTTGCGACGATTGAGGCGCGCGATGCGCAGCGCATGGGAACGCTAACTACGTCGAACCGGCGCCAAGTGGCGAGTCAAGTGTATAGCATGCTGGACCATCTCATGGCTCGCAAGACACGCTGATCAGCGCAGTCTCGCAACCAGTAAGCGATCGAAAAATAGATAAACACGAAGGCAAATCCGCGCCGCGCGTAAGCGAAATCGGCGAGAGCCATCATCTCGGCTGAGTTCTCGCTATCGTCACAACCGCGCCGAAAGCTATCTCATTTGCGACAACGTCGGCAACATCCGGCGCGGCTAAAGCACGCCCCTGGTTTGGACCCTTAGGCGACGGGTATGCGAGCTAGCATGGAAAAGCAACTGAGTGGCCGAGTGGCCGTCGTAACCGGGGCCGATTCGGGGATTGGTCAGGCGATAGCGCAGCATTTCGGGCGCCATGGCGCAGCGGTAGTGATCGACTATCTCAACGATTCTGCCGGCGCGGAGCAGACGCGCCGCGCAGTCGAGCAATCGGGCGGCCGGGCGATGGTCGTCCCCTCCGATGTCCGCGACGAACAAGCAGTCGAAGAGCTTTTCCAAGCATGTGAAGCGCGGTTCGGCGCGGCGACGATTCTCGTCAACAACGCCGCCCGCAACGCAAGCGGCGTGCGCGTGACCGATATGTCATTAGACCAGTGGGAGGACACGCTGCGCACGAACCTGACCGGTGCGTTTCTGTGCTCGCGCCGGTTCGTGCGCGGTCTCGGTGGTCGATTACTGGGCGCAAAGATCATCAACGTCACGTCCGTCCACGAGGAGATGCCGGCAGTGGGAACCGCGGACTACTGCGCGAGCAAGGGTGGTGTGCGTAACTTGACGCGATGTCTCGCGCTTGAGCTTGCGACGCTGAAGATCAACGTCAACAACATCGCGCCCGGAACGGTCCTCACGCAGATGAACCAAGAGCTGCTGGATGACCCTGAGGCGTTGACCGAGCATGAGCAGACGATTCCGTGGAAACGCGCCGGCCGCCCGGACGATATCGCCAACGTCGCGCTTTTTCTGGCGAGTGAGGCATCAGACTACGTGACCGGTGCGACGTTCGTCGTCGACGGCGGCATGCTGCTCAACGTAGGGAACGGGTTGGCGAATTAGATCGCGAGGCTTGCGCGCCGCTTGCCCGTCGGGTTTACGCCGGACGGGTCGGCGCGGCTGCCGGCGCAGCGACCGCGAGCGTCTGGGCCAACAAGTCCGCTTCTATCGTGGCTATGACGGCCGGTTCAAACAGCCGTAGGTAAACGAAGCGCGCGGTTCCCAAAGCCAGCAGCCCCAAGAAGACGTATGGCAGATCGTTGTACGGCGTCGCCGGCACCGGATACACGCTGCCGACAATAGGGATGATGAGCGCGCCGACGGCCAAGACGCCGGCCGCCGCCGCCGTCGGGTTGAGCTCGCCTCGCCGGCGCAGGTACAAGGGCGCCGCGATCGAGACGAGCACGTAGCACACGAGGATTCCGAACGTGCCGATCGTCCCGAGGTAGCCGAATATGTCCAGCAGCGGCACGTTATTAAATAACAACGCGGCCGGCGCTGCGAAGACGACTAGCGCGGCAACCGTCACTCCCACATGGGGCGTCGAATGCGCGGTATGAGCGTCGCCAGCAGAGGAGTGGAATAGCCCATGCCGCGACATCGCGAAGAGCACCCGAGCGCCGGCGTTGACGCAGGCTAGGGCGCAGGCGAAGAAACTGATCGCGACGCCGCCGGCAATCAAGAGCCCGAAAGCGGGGATGCCGGCTAGCGTAGCGAGCACGCTCAACGGTGCCGTCGAAACCCCTAGCGACGCCTTCTGGCCGTGAAATGCGAGCACGAGCGTGTAGGACATAAATACGAACAGCGCGCCCACCGCGCAGACCGTAAACAGCACCGAGCGTGGAATGGAACGCAACGGATCGCGCGCTTCATGCCCGAGCGCGGTGGCGCTCTCGAAACCGACGTAGCTGAAGATCGCCAGCACGAGCCCCTGGCGCAGGCCCGCGGCCGAAACGCCGCTCAGCCTGAGCTGGGAGAGGTCCACCACCTTGGCGCTCTTGACAAAGAACGCTGCCGCCAGTATCAGGATGAGGGTGACTGAAGCAAACTCCAATATCAGCATGAACTGCGTCGACAACTTGATGTCGCGGTAAGCGACGTACCAGGCTGCGAGTCCGGCGATCGCCATGGAACCGGGCGCTAGAATCTGATCGAAGCGCGAGCCCACAGCCGCATGCGCTAAGACCTCGACGTAGTTCGCCAGGCCGGCCAGGACCGAGCCGCCGATGATCAGGTACGCGATCACGAGCGACCAGCCCGAGATCACGCCCCAAGTCGGTCCCAGCCCATGCGCTACGAACGTGTAAAGCGAACCGGGCGACGCCGAACGGCGCGCGAACTGGTTGATGTGATAAGTGACGAGCAGCAGCGCGAGCGTGGAGAAGACGTAGGCGAGCCACGTGCCGTTAGCGGTGCTTGCGAATACCAAAGGCACTACCAGCGCGGGGGTCGCCGACGGCGAGATGTTAGCGACCGACTGAGCGACTACTTCCCAAAAAGAAAGACAATCGCGCCTCAGGCCGCGCGGCGCCGGAGCCTCAGGCGACATGTCTTGCAACGCTCGTTATCTCACCTGCGGCTTCTTCGCCGCTTGCAACCGCGCCGTTCATAAAGCCGCCGAACTCGAGCGAAGTATGCTCTCCGCAGAAGTGCACGTTGCCCTGGCGCACCTTCTCCATGCCGACGAATTTCGTGCACTGGCCGACTTTCCAGTACGAGTACGAGCCGTGATGCCAGCGATCCGCGGACCAATTGTCCAGATAAGCCTTGCCGTTCCATGCGTTTGCAGTCCCGGGATAGACCGGCTGCAGTTGGGCTAAGAACTTGCGCGCGGTTTGCGAGCCGGCCGGCCCGTGGACGCCGCCTTGAAACGAAGCTCCGATATCTCCGCCGGTGTAGTCGACCAGGATGCCTTCCTTGCCGGCCTGCCCACGCGTGACATCCCACGTCTGCTGGTAGCCGGTGTCCGAATAGGTCGCGCCATTGGAACCCGCCTTGTGCCAGAACCGGTCGGCGAATTGAAGGTGCAGTTTCGAAGTCGTGCCCAGCGGAGACTCCCGGATGGCGGTCATCTTCAGCGGCGAAAAGCCTGCGCCCGACAGATCGACTTGGCGCAGCAGCGTGAAAGGTAGCGACAGCACCACGTGATCGCCGACCGCCTCGAACGTCCGGCCGCCGGAGTCGAAGGTGCACAGGTACGTTCCGTCGGACCGCCTCCGCAGTGCGACCAGAGCGCTGTTCGTGCGGACGGTGCTGGGGGCAAGGCGTGCAGCCATGCGCGCGACGACTTGATCGTTCCCGCCGGCGACATTATAGCGCTCGTCCGTGCCTACTAAGTAGAAGCCGTGACCCGATTCGTAGCTGGGCATGTATCCGAGCATGTAGAGGAGATTCAGCGCACTCTGAGCCGAGGATTCGCCCGCGTTCTCGGTCGTGCAATCGATGTCGAGCAGCCATCCCATCCGGGAGCTCAAACCGCCGGGAACGTTCTTGGCTATCCAATCGACGACCGACATGTGATCGAGCTGGTAGGCGGCGCGCGTGTAGCGATCGTAGGTCGCCGGCAGCCGAGCGGCAGCGACATCGCGTTTGAGCGCGCGGTACACGGGCGCGTAATCTGCGATGACTTCCGCTTCCTTGTAGCGTCGGCCGCGCACGAAGTAGGTCTCGTTTGCGGCCGGGTTGCCGGCGCGCAGGTCGACCAGCCGAAGACCCAATTCGTGCACCAAGTTCTTTAGCGCGCGGTGCTCGCTAGAGATGAACTCGCCGCCGTGCTCTGCGACCTGTCCGTGAGCGAAAAAATTTCGCAGCGACCACGTGCGTCCGCCGGCGGAATCAGCCGCCTCGTAGACGTCGCAATAAACCCCGGCTTGGCGCAGGCGATACGCACAGGTCATGCCGGCGAGGCCGGCACCGACGACGATGATGCGACGTGCGCCGCCGATCCGGGCCGGCGTACCGGTCGCCGCCGGCTGTGGAGCGCGCGCATTGCAGCCGACCAATAGCCCGGTGCCGGCCAAAGCGCCGGCCGTGGCCATGCCAGCGACAAACTCGGCGCGCGACATGCGCCGCGCGGCTTGCAGTTCGAACGCTTCATCGACCGGCATGCCGCCGAGCTCAGCTTGGGCGTGGGCGGCGTGCACGCGGCGGAAGAGTCCGGTCAGGGCTGTGCGCGCCAAAGGTTCTCCGGCCGCCTACAGTTTGAAGTTGACGCTGAAAATAGCCGTTAGCGGCGACTTCTGGCCGATTTGGCCCACCTCGACGTTGTTGTACCAACTGCCGTATGGGTAAGCCAATTGCGGCGGCGGGTTGGCGACGAAATTGCCGGCCGGCGCCAGCAAATTCGACGCCAGCTGCCCGTAGATGCAGGTCGAGGGGGAATCCCACGGCTGGCCGCGCTGGTAGCAATGATCGATGAGTCCGGTCAACGTCAAGTTCGTCCTCACGCGATCGTTGATCTCGTAGCCGAGCGACATGTTGGCGGTCAAGCGCGTCGGCTCGCGGAAGGCGCCGAGGTTGTCGAAGCGGCCGGAATACTTGTCCGGGATGAACACAAAGTTCGAGCAGGTCGTCGTGTCGGCCGCGGGCGTCGCGCCGACCGCCGCCGTGCATGACGACGGATCGTAGCCGGGCCAAACCAACGGCGAACCATAGACCGAACCCGAGCTGTACGTCACACTGGGCGAAACGTTGAACTTCTGATGCTTGTAATTGACGATCACTGACGCCTGCACCGGAGTTTCGAAGCCCAAAGCCGCGTTGAATGGCGCGGGTATCAAGTCGTAAGTCGTGTATTCGCCGGTGCGGTCGAAAAGCGGCTGCGGCGCTTGGCCGTAGTACGGATTGGTGATCGGCACTCCGTTGTTTGCAAAGACGGGCAGCGCGTTTGAGTTGCCGGCCAAGCCGCAGACGTCGGGGTTGGGATTGGCGACCGCGCAGGCCGACGTGTACGAGTTGTATTGCTTGACGTAGCTGTTGAGCAGGTCGATGATGTTGGAACCGTTGGCGAAGTTTCCGTAGTGGATGCGGCTGCGTGTGTAAGTGAACGACGCTTGGTACGACAGCCCGTTCTTGGAGAAATCTCCGCGGCTGAGCGCAAATTCGACGCCGTAAGAGCGCTGACGCCCGACGTTCTCGCCGGCCACGACCCCTTGGGCGTTCAAAGCCAGATATTGGATCTGATTCTGCGTGTTGCGGTAAAACGGCGTCAGCTTGAACGCCATGTCCGTGCCCTTGAAATGATGCTCTAGCGACAGGTCGTAATTATTCGACGTGTCGGGCCGAACGTCGTGGACCGGCGAGTTGTAGCCCAAATTCAAAAAGGTGGCTATGAAGCTGGGCAAATTCTGCTGGACCGTGTTGTACTCTTGATATGAAGTCGGCGCGGGTCTGGCGTAGCGTCCGTAGGAGGCCCGCACGACGTCATCCGGCGTCAGCTGGTAGGTGAAGCCCAAGCGCGGCTGCACGACGCTGTAAGAGCGCGTGCCGCCGCCGAAGCTGGTGAGATTCACCGGGCTGGTGCCCGACGGACACGGGCTTAGGGTGCCCGCGGCGTCGTATTGGCGCTGCACCGGATCGACTAGTCCAGGGCCGAAGCAATACTCGCGGTTATAGGCCTGGAACCAAAACGCCCGCGCAGGATAGCCGCTGCTCAGGTCCTGCAGCCGGTAACGGAAATCATCGACGCGCAGGCCAAGGCTTGCTGTCAGCTTGTCGCTGGGACGCCATTGATCGCTGAGCGAAACCGCCGTGAAGTATGGTTGGACGTTGTCAACCTGGGCGTTTTGGCCGTTTTCGGTCACGATCCACTGAGCGTTGTTGACAAGCCCTGGGCTGCCCGGCGGCGCGCCGATCGCGGGCGTCAAGCCGTCAGCTTGGCCGTTTGTTATGCTCGTGATCGTGCCTTCGGTCGGCAGACCGCTCGTGTCCGCATTGTTGAAGCAGCTCGTCGCAAAGCCGGTGTTGGGGCTATAGCAGACCCCATTGCTGTCGATCCAGTTCGTCACCGGTCCGCTGCCGAAACCCATCGAGTACGTCTGCAGCTTGGACGTCTGGTAAGACGTCGTCACGTTGATGAGGTGCTTGTCGCTTAGCTGGCGCGAATAGATCAGGTCCCCGCCGTAAGTATGGCCGATGACTTCGTAGTCGGGCAACTGTGCCCCGTAGATCAGCTGAGCGCTGACCGGCCCGCTGATGAACCAGTTGGAATAGTCCGTATATCCGAGCAGGCGGATATAGCTCTTCGAGTCGATGTTGCGCTGGTATTGCAGCTTGAGCAGCGTGACGCCGTTGTCGGAGCCTTCGCGCATGTTTATCGGCAGGCCGTCGGAGAATCCCGCGCGGTTTTGCGGTGAGTTAGGGAACAGCGCAATCGAGCCGTCGCTGGGGTTGGGCGTCGCGAAAAGCGGCCCGTTGTATGCATATTGATCGTAGAAAGGCAGATAGCTCCCGCCGTTGGTCGCGTTGTAGACGTAGTTAGGGCCGCCTAGATCGTTGATCGAGCTGTAGAATCTCTGAAGTATGTCGCTGCTCATGTAGAGCAGCTGGACGTCGTCTCTGATGCCGGCTGATCCATGCGGGATCCCGAAATGGAAGTTCAGGATGGATTCGTGGTCGGTCGTATGCGCGATCGCATAACTGGCGCCGGGCGCAAAGACGGCCGATCCCGAGCCGTCGTATACCGTGCCGTTGTTAGACGGAATGGCGAGCGGATAAAAGAACAGCGGATTGCTTACGCCATTGAACTGATCGCCGTAGCGGAAGTCTTGGCCGACCAGCGACGTGCCGAGGTAGTAGCTGAAGCGGCGATCCGGCGTTGCTCCGCCGATCTCCAACGATCCCTGATTATAAAAGGCCGGGCCGCCAATGCCGATGTTGAGCTCGCGAAAAGGCGGGTACGTTCCGGTCCGGATCACTTGGTTGACGTAGCCTGCCAGGCCCGAAGCCTCGGCCGACGCCGGCGTGCCGCCGGTGTACACCTGAACCTCTTGCTGACCTAAGTTGGTCAGCGTGGCCAGCGGAGCGCTGTCCGAGACGCGCATCATGGGGACGCCGTCCACTTCGTAGGCTACCTGGTCGAAGTCGCCGCCCCGGATGTAGACGCTTTGATACCAGCCTTGCTGGCCCTGGGGGTATACGACGCCCGGCGAGCTGGCGATCGCACCGTATGCCTGGTTGAGCCCTCCAGAACCCGCCAGCGCCGCGCTGGCCCGCTGGCCCGCGGCATTGATCGAGTAGACGTCGCTCGTCGTGCCTGGACGGACCAGCGAATCGCGATCGCGTACGGTGACGTTGCCGATCGTCTTGACCGCCGCTTCCAGATCGGCATTGGCGGTCCGCGTCTGATCTGCGAGGACTGTGATGCCTTGCAGCGACTTCGTGTTGTAACCGGCCTTAGCTATGCTAAGCACGTACGTATCCGGCGACAGCGAGATGAAGCTGAAGAAGCCGCGCGCGTCGGTAGTCGCAGAAGCAGTTTGCGAGGGAGCCGCCGCGGTCACCGCCGCCCCGACGATCGGCGCTCCGGTTCGCCCATCGACGATCCGCCCGTGGATGCCGCCCGTGGTTCCGGCCAGCGCCTGGGCCGAAGACAAGGCCAACACGACTGCCGCCGTCAAGCCGAACAAGCGAGGAAATGACATGCGCTAGCTCCTCATGTGTCTTGGTTACGCGCCTTAGTCTACTCCGAAAACCGCCTTGCGACTATGTTGGTTTTGCACAACTTTGCCCGGTCTCGTTATGTGCAAAGTCTAAGAGATGCGCGGCGAGCTGCAGCCGGAAACGGTTCTCCGGCTCGGCGAGATCCAAATGGGTCCACTCGACCGCGCGGCCGAGCCGGTAACGAAGCGTGTTTTGGTGGATTTGCAGCTTGCGCGCGGTCTCTTTGAAGTTGAAACCCGCGCGTGCGAATGCGAGCAGCGCGCCGCGCAGCGTGGCGCCGCCTTTGCGCTTGGCTAGGGCTCCGAACAGATCATCGACGAACGCCTCGCGGGCGCCGGGGTCGCCCATCAGCACGCGAGGCACTAGGGCGTCTTCGAAGAACCGGACGCTTTGTCCGTCCCTGTAATTGAGCAGTGACAGCGCTTCGCGATAGCTGCGCCGGAGGCCGTGAGTGCCGGCATGCGGGCGCCCCACTAGGATCGCGATTTCATCGTCCCCACCGGCTTGCCACAGCACCCGCGCGTCGATGCCGTCGGGCAGCAGAAAGGCGACGTAGTTGAGCGACGGTGCGAGCAGCGGCCGTGCCCCGGCCCCGGTTAGCTTAGCGCGCAACGTCCCTGCGACCAGCTCGCGCCGCAGAAAAGCCTCGCGGTTGAGCGGCAAGGGCTCGGGTATGACCGCGATGCCGACCCGATGCAAACCCTCCGGCTCGAAGCCCAACAGCCGCGCTCGTTCGACGGTCTGAGCATCGTCCGCTTCAGCTTCGAGCAGCGATAGAAACGAGGCATAACCCAGGCGCGCCTCGGTCGTCTCGAGCTGACGTTGATGGGCGACCTGCACGGCCGCGATCAGGGCAGCGTGCTCGGCCGCGCGATTGTCCAGTTCCGATAAAGCGGCTTCGCCCTCGACGATCCACACGAGGCCAACGAGTTCGGAGCCCAATCTGATCGGGCAAGCGACCCGCGCCGTCAAGCCGATCTGCGGCATCGCCGGAATGCGAGCGGATGACTCGCCGGCGGCGCGCATCTCTTTGAGCAGTCCCAGCCGTTCCATCGCCTGGCGCAGCACCGCCGGACTGTGCGCTTTGATGATCGTCTCGCGCGCGATAACATCGTCCGACCCGGCGCACACGTACGCGGCGAGCAATTTACCGCCGGGATCCTCGAATATCACGGTGCGGCCTATCAACTCGCCGAGCGATCGAGCTAGGTCATTGAGGTTCTCGCTGCGGGCCGCGGCGCGCGTCAGGGCTCGATGAATTTCCTCAGAGCGACCGATCAGGCTGTATTGTTCGGCGATGACCATGCGATGCAGCTCTTCGGTGATCTGAGCGAAAGGCACGTCGAAGGGAATTTCCAACAACGGAAGCCCGCAGCGGTCGGCCTCTGCCCGCGCATCGTCGCTGAAGTGATCGCGATAGCGCGGCACGGCGAGCGCCATCGCAGCGAGTCCTCGTTCGTCGAGCAGGCGGATTTGGCGGCGCTGGTCGAGCGCCCGGTCGGGCCATGCGAAACCGGTCGTCAGCAGCAGTTGCCCGGGACGAACCCACGGCGCCGGTTCGGGCATGTCGATCACGTGCGCCCAGCGGATGTCCCGGTCGAGCCCCGTGGCGCCGGCCACGAGGGTTGCCGCTCTGAGTGACCCTACCCGCATGGCGTCGCGCACGTTCAAATTGGGGGCCCCGTACGAAGTTTCACCACGATTTTGTATGCTCAATACCTATCGTTCGCCTGCACGACGCGCTACACTTGGGCTTGGGCCACGCGCACCGGCCCAAGCTTTGAAAAAGGCGCTCCATCCGTGGCTTTTGCGGAACCTTCTGCTCCCTCGCTTAGCGAACTGCGGTCTGCGCAAGTCGCACGCGGCGTCGGCAACACCCATCCGATCTTCGTCGATCGGGCGCTGGGCGCGCGCGTGTGGGACATCGACGGACGCGAGTATTACGACTTCGTCGGCGGCATAGGAGTGTTAAACGTCGGTCATTCCCATCCGCGCGTGCGTGCGGCGGTGCGTGCGCAGCTCGAGCGTTTCACCCACACTTGTTTTCAAGTCGCGATGTATGACACGTACGTGCGCCTGGCCGAGCGGCTCAATCGGCTCGCTCCGGGGCCGAGCACCAAGAAGTGCCTGCTGCTGACGACCGGCGCTGAGGCGACCGAAAATGCGATCAAGATAGCGCGCGAACATACGGGCCGACCGGCCGTTATCGCGTTTTCCCACAGCTATCACGGCCGTACGCTGCTCGCGCTTTCGATGACCGGCAAGGATCATCCGTACAAGCAGCATTTCGGCCCGTTTTGCAGCGATGTCTATCACGCACCGTTTCCATACGAGCACCATGGCTGGACGAGTCAACGCGCGCTCGAAAGCCTCAGCGAGCTGCTCGCGTCGACGGTTTCGCCCGAGCGTGTGGCCGCAATCATAATCGAGCCGATTTTGGGGGAGGGCGGGTTCGTGCCGGCTCCGGCCGACTTCTTGCGCGAGCTGCGGGCGATCTGTGACCGCTACGGCATCGTGTTCGTCTGCGATGAGATCCAAACCGGCTTCGGCCGGACCGGCGCGATGTTCGCGATCGAGCATGCCGGCGTGGAGCCCGACCTCATATGCATCGCCAAGAGCATCGCCGGAGGCTTGCCGCTGGCGGCGGTCATCGGCCGCGCTAACATCATGGACGCGGCAGGCCCGGGCGGTTTGGGCGGCACCTTCGGCGGCAATCCGCTGTCTTGCGCCGCGGCGCTCGCCACGCTGGACGTTTTCGAGGAAGAAGGTCTCGTCGAGCGTGCAGACGCGATCGGCCAAACGATCCACCGCACATTGTCAGATTTGCAAGGGCGCCATCCAGTGATCGTCGACGTGCGCGGCCGCGGTGCAATGATGGGGATGGAGTTTGCAGTCGGCGAAGGCTCGGACGAATCGAGCGAGGTGCAAAAGATTATTGCCGATGCGCGCGGGCGCGGATTGCTGCTCATGCCGGCGGGCGCAAACGTCATCCGCATTTTGGTGCCGCTGGTCATCACGGACGAGGAGTTGACCGCTGCGCTTGGCCTCCTCGAGGCCAGTTGCGACGCGGTGTGCGCGTGAAAGTTACGCATTCGCTAAGCGACACGCAGGCGTACACCCAAAAGGTGCTCGACCTGATCGCCAAAGCGCAGATCACGCCGGCGGACGCCGACTGGATAACGTCCGAGACCGTTTCGAGCTTCCGCGATCATGTAAATCCCGGTTTTCTCGAATATCGCAAGGCCACGTCGGTCGAACACGCCGCCGCTGCGGTCGAGTGGTCCGATGCCGGCCCCAACGCCTACCGCGACGTGATGGGCAAAGAGTATATAGACTGCCTGGGCGGCTTTGGCATCTTCAACGTCGGCCACCGCCATCCCAAAGTCGTCAAAGCCGTGATGGATCAGCTGCGGCGCCAGCCGCTGCACAGCCAGGATCTTCTCGACCCGTTGCGCGCCATGCTGGCCAAGGCACTGGCGATGGTGACGCCGGGCGACCTGCAGTACGCTTTCTTGGTGAACAGCGGTACCGAAGCGATCGAAGCGGCGCTCAAACTCGCGCGCACGTTCAATCCCGCGAAGCAGACGATCGTGGCGGCGACCAAAGGTTTCCACGGCAAGAGCATGGGCGCCCTGTCGGTCAGCGCCAAAGGCGAGTTCCGGCGGCCCTTCGGCCCGATGCTGCCTAACATCGAACACGTCCCGTTCAACGATCTGCCGGCCTTGCATTGGCGGATGCAGACGCTGCGCACCGTCGGCGAGGAAGTCGGCGCAGTCATCTTGGAGCCGATCCAGGGTGAGGGCGGCATCAACATCCCCGATGACGCGTATCTGCCCGGCGTGCGCGCTCTATGCGACGAATTCGGCGCGTTGCTGGTGCTCGACGAAGTGCAGACCGGAATGGGGCGTACTGGAAGGATGTTCTGCTGCGAGCACTACGGCGTAGCTCCGGACATCATGTGCCTGGCCAAGGCGTTCGGCGGTGGCGTCATGCCGGCCGGCGCCGTGGTGGGGACAGAAGCGGTGTTCTCGCGTCTTTTTCACAACCCGTTCTTGCACACGACCACGTTCGGCGGTAATCCGCTCGCGTGTGCGGCGGCGCTGGCAACGATAAACGTTCTCATCGAAGAGGAACTGCCGCAGCGCGCGGTTTGGATGGGAGAGCGGATGCTTTCGGGCATCCGCCGTGCGGCCGAGGGGCACGGCAATATCATCGTCGACGTCCGCGGCAAGGGTCTGCTGATTGCCATGGAATTCGTCAACGACGAACTGGGCTTCGCGCTGAGCAAGGCGCTCCTCGATCGCGGCGTGCTCGTCTCCGGAACGCTCGTCAACGCGCGCGTCATTCGGGTCGAGCCGCCCCTGACGATCAGCGAGGAACAAGCGGACTACGTCTGCGCCGCTCTCGGCCAATCGCTTCAACTACTCTCGCGTCAAATGGCGGTGGTGTGAGATGCAAACGATACCGAAAAAAGAAGCTGCACCTAAAGCCCGCGACGGCAGATCGGAGACCCTGTTGCGCGCGCTGCGCCGCCGCGGCGACACGGTTTCGATGTACGTCGCGGGCGAATGGGTCCTGGGCGGCGGCGAAGAGGTCCGCACGCTGATCAATCCGGCAAACGGCCGGGTCGTCGCCGAAGTGGCCGAGGGAACCAAAGAAGATGTCGATCGCGCGGTGCGCGCGGCGCATGCGGCGTTTTACGCCGGCCCATGGGGCGAGTCGACGGCCGTCGACCGGGCGCGGCTGCTCTTCATTTTGGCAGACGCGATCGAAAAGCACGCGACCGAGTTGTCCGAGATGGATACGCTCAACAACGGCAAGCCGCTGCGCGAAACCCAGTTCGATGTGGCCGACGCGGCCGGCTGCTTCCGCTACTACGCGGGCTTGGCGACTAAGCCGCACGGTCAGACCTTCGACGTGCCCGCTCCGTCGCAATCGATAGTGGTGCGCGAGCCGATCGGCGTCTGCGGTCAGATCATCCCCTGGAACTATCCGCTGTTGATGGCTGCATGGAAGCTTGCCCCTGCGCTGGCGGCGGGCAATACCTGCGTGCTCAAGCCGGCCGAACTGACTCCGTTGACGGCGCTGCGCCTTGCCGCTGTGATGGAGGACGTCGGTTTTCCCAAGGGCGTCGTCAACGTCGTGCTCGGCGCAGGTCCGGTCGTCGGCCACGCGCTCGCCGAACATGAATTGGTGGACAAGATAGCGTTTACCGGCGGCACCCGGACCGGCCGCTCGATAATGCACGCTGCGACCGGCAACCTCAAGAAGATCTCGCTGGAACTGGGCGGCAAGTCGCCCAACATCGTCTTCGCCGATGCCGACTTCGAAACGGCCGTCGACTACGCGCTCTTCGGCATCTTCGCCAACGCCGGCCAGGTCTGTTCGGCCGGTTCGCGCCTGCTCGTCCAAGATTCGCTGCACGATCGGTTTCTTGCGCGCCTCGTCGAGCGCGCAGGCAAGATTAAGGTAGGCGACGGCTTCGATCCGGACACCGAGATGGGGCCGATAATCAGCCGCGCGCATCAAGAGAAGGTCGAAGAGTACATCGCGACCGGCATCGCCGAGGGGGCCGCCAAGGAATGCGGTGGCGACCGCTTGGCCGGCGAGCTGGGGCGAGACGGCAACTTCGTGATGCCGACGATCTTCAGCCGCACGAATCCCGATATGCGCATCGTGCGCGAAGAGATATTCGGCCCGGTGCTCGTGGTCCAGCGTTTCAAGGACGAAGCCGACGCGATAGCCATGGCCAACGACACGATCTACGGTTTGGCGGGCGGCGTGTTCACAAACGATATCGCCAAAGCGCATCGCGTCATCCGTAAGCTGCGCGCCGGCATCACCTGGATAAACACCTACCATCCCACTTACAACGAGGCGCCTTGGGGCGGCTACAAACAATCAGGCATCGGCCGGGAGCTGGGCACTCACGGCTACGAAGCCTACACCGAGGTCAAGCAAATTAACGTCAACCTGGCGGTCGAGCCGATCGGCTGGTTCGCAAACCGTTGACTCCGCGGAGGCGGCCGCGCCGACAGGGCTGCCGGCTCAAACCGCCGCCTCACCCGTGCCCTTAAAAGTGATTCTTAAGCGGCTGGGCGCGGTCCAGCCGCTTTCGCGCGTCTTACCGGAACCCGAGTTCGGTCCGACTTTGCGCCGCGCCTTAGGTTGGCCCGGCTTGATCGCGATCGGACTGGGCACCATGCTGGGCGGCATCTTCACCACGCTTGGAGTCGGGACCGCGGTCGCCGGCCCGGGCGTCATAATCGCGTTCATGCTTTCCGGCTTAGCGTGCGTCTTCGTGGCTTTGTGCTACGCGGAGTTCGCTTCGATGGTTCCGGTAGCGGGCAGCGCCTACACATATGCGTATGCGACGCTAGGGGAGTTCGTCGCCTGGGTCATCGGCTGGGATCTCATCTTGGAGTATGGGATCAGCGCCGCTCCAGTCGCCTCATCGTTCTCCGGCTACCTGCAAGACCTGTTCAAAAGCGTCGGCGTCAATGTGCCGGCGTGGGCGCAAAGCGCCGAATTGAATCTTGGGCATCTCGGCGCATCGCATGTCGACGTCATCGCCGCGCTGATCGTGCTGATCATCAGCGTCATCCTCGCCGTCGGTATAAGAGAATCAGCCGGCGTTAACTCGACCTTCGTCGGGCTCCAAATAGTTGCGTTTGCGATTTTCATCGTCGGCTGCTGGTCGTTCATCCACCCCGAGCACTTCGCGCACTTTGCGCCAAACGGTCTGCACAGCATCGTGAAAAGCTCGGCCCTCGTGTTTTTCGCATACATCGGGTTCGATACGGTGACTGTCGCTTCCGAAGAGTCGCTCAACCCTCAGCGGGACGTGCCCATCGGGGTCATCGGATCGCTCGTGATCGGCGGCGTCCTCTACATCGTCATCGCGGCGATCACCGTCGGGGTGGTTCCATGGCAGCACATCGAGAGCAACTCGGCGATGAGCCAGGCCATTGCGATGGCGGGAAACAACCGCTTCTTCGTAACCTGCGTTACGTTGGGTGCGATCGCCGGAACGACGAGCGTCATGCTGACATCGCTGCTAGGTCAGTCGCGAATCTTTTACGTCATGGCGCGCGATCGTCTGCTGCCCCCATCGGTCGCCGTAGTCCATCCGCGCTTTCGCACGCCGGCGCGCATGACGATGATCACGGGCGTCATCGTAGCCGTGCTGGCCGCGGTCGTTCCGCTCGAGAAGCTGCTCGAGTTGGTCAACATCGGCACCTTATCGGCCTTCTCGATCGTGTGCCTGGGCGTGTTCGTGCTGCGTTTCGTCGCGCCGCAGGCGATCCGTCCGTTCAAAGCTCCGTTCGGTCCGGTGGTCGCTGCGACCGGCCTGATCTTATGCCTTGTCATGACGTTCGGCGGCTTGGGCATAGCGACGTGGATCCGTTTTATCGTCTGGTTCACGGCGGGCCTCGTGATCTACGCCACTTACGGCTACCGTCACAGCCGCCTGCGCCACCCCGACCGCGGCGACACGGCCATCGGGATTTAGCTCAAATCCGCCACTGCCATGAGTTCCAAAACGGCGACAGCGCGTATGCCGGCTTGTAGTTTTGGAGGTCGCTGTTGGCGGCATCTTGCCTGCGGTCGAACCAGACGACGAGTATCGGCAACTCGTGCGCCAAGATCTGCTGAACGTCGGCGTAAGATTTTTTGCGCGCGACCCGATCGTATTCGGAGATAGCGTCTGCTTCGGCTTTGTCCAGTTCGCGGTTGCAGTAATGGTAGATGTTCAACCCCGCCGGCGGCGCCATCGCGCAGGCGAACAACGTAGAATCGTCCGGGTCGATGCCGTTAGCGTAGTCTTCGAAGGCGACGTCGAAGGCTCCCGACTGCTCGACTCCGCCCTGGCTGACGGGGCCATACAGCTTGTCGGACGAGTAGTTGGCGATGCGAATGCGCACATCAAGCTTGGCCCAGTCGCCTGCGACGAGGCGTTGGGCCGCGCTTGTCGTTGCTGAACCGGCTATGCCCACGAGCTCTAGTTGAAGGGGCTTGCCGTCCTTATAGCGGCCGCCGCCTGGCCGCAGTCGCCAGCCCGCTTTGTCGAGCAACCGACCGGCCAAATCGATATTGTATGCATAGCGCTCCACATCGGGTGCAAGCGCCCAGGAAAACGGCGGTTGATCCGAGTCGCTCGGCATATCCACCCCGGCGGTCGCTCCGTCGACGAGCGCTTGCTTATTCAACCCGTATGCCAGTGCGCGGCGCACGACCACGGAAGAGAGCGGCGATTTGCCGGTGTTGAAGCCCAAGTCGCTGAACTTCGTGAACGGGAACATGTAGACGTCGGTGCCGGCTATCTCGTGCAAATCTGACCGTTGCATGGCCGACGCATCATAATAAAAATCGATCTTGTGCACCCGCAGTTGCTGCAGGATCGTCCGATCGTCAGCGACGACGTTGTAGTCGATCTCTTGCAGCCCTGGACTGCCGCGCCAGTAGTGCGGATTGGCGATCAGGCGGATGGATCTCCCGTCTTCGTTTGCGACGACTCTGTAAGGCCCGGTCCCTATCGGCAGCCGGTTGTACGACACGTGGTTGATATCTTGAAACCGCCCGAGGAGATGCTTGGGCAACACGCACGCCGACCCCGCGAAGAAGACGGACACAAAGGGAGCGTAGCGGCGTTTCAATCGTACGACGATCGTGTGCGCATCGAGCTTCGCAATGTCGGCGATCAAATCGTATCCGGAGCGGGTGACGCCGACGTTTTTTGGGTTCATCACTTGCTGCCAGGTGTAGATCACATCGTCCGCGCTAAACGGCGCGCCGTCTTGCCATTGAACGTGAGGGCGAAGATGGTATGTGAAGCGCAGCCCATCTTGGGATATCCCGCCGTTTTCGGTCGTAGGGAGCTCGGTCGCCAACTCCGGAACGAAGACGTTGCGGTCGCTCCAGCGCAAGAGATAGCCGGCCCAGAACATCGATAGGTCGGTGTCGATGATCTGCGTCCCGAACATGGGATTGAGGTTCTCCGGGTGTGCTTGTCCCGCGATACGGAGCGTTCCAGGGACAGTCCAAGCGTTGCCCGATGCCCCTGAGACCGCAGCGCGATGGCGGAGTTGGGCGCAACTGCACAGAGCTGCGGCAGTGACGAACAGGGCCAATGCAACCAAGACGCGGGAGCGCATATTTTTTAGTATCGGCCGCAAGCTGAAGACCGGCCTCAAAGGCACAAGCCGATGAGAAGACAAACGAAATTTGCCATGCGCAAACTATTCGTCGTCCTTGCTTCGGCCAGCTGCGCCGCCGGCTTGGCATGTGGCGTGGTTTCCCCAGGCGCGGCTGCCGCGCGCTCAAAACGGCCCGCTGACGCCGCACCACCGGCGACCCAGCCGGAATCGCGAGTAGTCAGCAGAGGCAGCGTGACCGTCGGCGGAGCGCCTATAGCTTACACGGCGACGGCAGGCACTCTGACTATCAAGAACGACAAGAACGAACCGATCGCAAGCCAGTTCTACGTCGCCTACACCAAGACCGGCGCAGGTGATCTGAGCCGCCGCCCGCTGACATTCTTGTACAACGGTGGTCCTGGTTCGTCGACGATCTGGCTTCACATGGGAGCCTTCGGCCCGCGCCGCGTGGCCACACCGGATGCTCAAACGGCGCCGCCATCGCCGCCGGAGCTGGTAAACAACGACTACAGCTTGTTGGACAAGAGCGACCTCGTCTTCGTAGACGCGGTCGGCACGGGCTTCAGCCGCATCGTCGGCAAAGGCGTCCCCAAAGATTTCTTCGGCGTCGATCAGGACATAGCGGAGTTCGGCCAGTTCATCGAGCGCTACGTCACGCTCAACGACCGCTGGAAATCGCCTAAGTTCTTGCTGGGCGAGAGCTACGGCACCACCCGGTCAGCCGGAGTAGTCGACTATCTGCAGGAGAAGGGCGTCGCGATGAACGGCGTCATCTTGGTCTCTTCCATCCTCAACTTCGCCAACGACGTGACCGGACCGGGCGGCAACGACATGGCGTACGTCTTGTATCTGCCGACGTTGGCGGCGGCCGCTTGGTACCACGACAAACTGCCGCACAAGCCCGCGGATCTCGACGATTTTTTACGGACTGTTCGGCGCTTTGCTTCCGGGCCATACGCCCAGGCGCTCATGCAAGGCTCTTCGCTAAGCCCGAGCGACCGTGCCGGCGTATTGTCCAAACTGCACGATTACACCGGCATCAGCGAGCAGTATTACGCGCACGCCGATCTGCGCTTGGACCCCGAGCGCTTTCAAAAAGAACTGCTGCGAGACCAAGAAGTGACGGTCGGCCGCCTGGACGGGCGGTTCGTCGGCCGGGATATCGATGTCAACGGCGATTCACCCGACTACGACCCGTCGGACAATGCCATCAACGCGGCCTTCACGGCGGCCTTTCACACCTACGCCGCTGACGGGCTGCGCTATCGAAGCGACTACCCGTTTCACGTCACGAACTATCCGGTCGTCGGTCGCAGCTGGGATTGGAAACGCAAGAACGACCCGCTTGGCGCGCCCAACGTCGCGGGCGATCTGCGCGAAGCTATGATCAAGAACCCGCAACTGCGAGTTTTTTCGGCAAACGGGTACTTCGATTTCGCCACACCCTTTTTCGAAACTGAGTACACGCTGAGCCATCTGGGTCTGGACCCAGCGGCGCAAAGGCGTATCGAATACGGGTACTACCAGTCGGGCCACATGATTTACTTGCACGTCCCAGCGCTTGCAAAACTGCACGCGGACTTAGCCCGCTTTTACGACAGCGCTTATTAGGGAGCGCTCAGGGCCCGACGCTCAACTGTGAAAGTGCGCCGGCTCCAGCGTCGTAGGCAAAGCTCTCGACCGAAGCTGCGGTGTTGATCGCTCGGAATTTGACCGCCAAGCGGTCCGTCTGCGCGGCGCTTTGCGCGCTGCCGTGAATAGTAAAGTTGAGCGGTCCCGCGGTCCCCAGAAACTGCGAGAGCCCCGAGACCTGGCCGACGACCGCAAGGCCTTGTAGATTGGGGCCGCCGTTTGCGTCCACCCGATAGATCTTCACCGCTTGAATCTCTAGCGCAGCGTTGGGCTGCGTGACGTTCAAGGTCACCGAATACGTCGCCGCCGGCCAGGTCGTCAGCCCGGGTTCGCCTGGGCCCGAGATCCACCCCCACGTGCCGGTAAAACCCGCGGCGTAGCTGATGCTTTGGTTGCTGAGATCACCGACGGCGACCGCGTCCATCTCTTTAGAAACCGATCCCGACTCTTTGCCGAGGGTGTAGAAGAGCGTCGCGGGCGCGTTTGTCGTTCCCGGATGATACGAAGCCGCGGCGCTGGCTGAAGGCGAGGGGCTCGCAGATGCGACCGGGCTTGGAGACGGCGATGCTGACGGAAGCGGCGATGGCGACGGCGCGGGCGACGGAGTGACCCACATACCGGTTAGCGGGGCGACGTTGGCGCTTGAGCCCAGGTAGTTCAGTCCGTACATCTCTTCGATCGTGCGCAAGACATTGAAGTGGCTGATGGTCTGAGCGTATCGCCCCGCGATCAGCATGGGCCCGATCAGCGTCGTTGCGATGTGGTTAGCGGGATCCAGCTTGGGACTCTCGGACTCGTCGAACGTGAGGATCAGCAGACCGTTGTGGGCCGCGTCGTAATTGATGATGGTCGGCAGATGGTTGGCGAGCCATTTGTCGCCGTTGGCCACGGAACAATCGTGCATGTCGTCGCACATGTCCGGCGAGACGAAGGCGACGGTCGGATAGGTGCCGTTGGCGATGTCGCTAGTCAGCTGATCGTAGGTCGTCGTGTCCAGCGCCGGCGTATCCGAAAAGTCGATACTGGCGGTGTGCTTGCGGCGGTAGAGGTTATTCGCCGAGGCGCACAGCGTTGAGCCGGCCGCAGGTATCTGCTCAGCGTACCATTTGAACGATAACGCGGCACCGATCAGCTCCCCGCCGAGGCTCGCGGCGGCGAAGGTGTGAGGACAGGAGTCATCGGTGATTCCCTGATTGCCGCCCGAGAAAAGATCGAGGTAATTGGGTTGGCTAGGATGCTCGACGCCGTGACTGTCCGTCATCAGCGCGTTGTTTTGAGCTAAGGCATTTTCGTAAGGCGCGGCGGGCGAGCCGACTATCTGGCCATACGACTTGTTTTCCATGACGACGACCGTAACATGGTTTGGAACCGGCAGACCGTCAGCCGCAGTCCTGCCCCAACGCGCATCGGCCGCTTGGCGGCCGACAGCGTGCGGCGTCACCACACCGGCGCCGCCGCAGCCCGCGATCACTAGCAGCCCAACTGTCGCTGCCGCGGCGCCTACGCGGCCAATCGCTCGATTGCTCACGATAACTCCAAAGCCTGCGCGCGAAGACCAGTAGAACCGTGCGGCCTCCGCTCTTGCAAGCTTCGCTTATGCGTAGCTTACTATCACAAACCCTGGAAGTAGCAGTTGCTCCGTATCATATGGCGCGCCGCAATTCAGTGATCGCTGTGCAACTGGCGTTGCACTTGGTACCAGCTGTGTGGCGAGATGCTGGTCTGACCGCGGAAAGGATAATCCAGCTCGGCGATGAGCACGAAGATCAAGGCGATCGTGCTGGTCAACGCCGCCGTCATGATCATCTGAATTCTGACGTTTTCAAGTCCGAAGAAGTACGAAAAGCCGATCGTGACGCAAGCGACGGCCCATAGCGTCCACCATAAGATGCGCGGTATTCCAGTTTCGTTGTCGTGCAGCCGCCGGCGCCGCGCATCGAGCAAGGTCCGCACCTCCGCTAGCGCCTGGGCTTGCAGGTTGGACTGTCCGCTGGTCTTCGGAGCGAAATCGGCTACCTGACGTTCGATGAGCCGGGACAGCCCCTGCGCGCGCGGGCTCCAGCCGCCTTTTTGCATGGCGGGCCACTCAGCGCCGATCATCAGGCTGACGTACTCGTCCAGCTCCGATTTCATGCGAGTGCCCAGCGGCCGCGGGAACGAGTCGCACAGATGATGCAGGTCGGACGCCGCACCGGCCTCGACGGCCGTATTGCCATCCGATCCGTCGAATTGCTGCCACACGACGACCACCATGAAAGACAGCAGCACCGCGTAAGCCGTGCCGATGATGCCGATGATGAAGCCGGCCACGCTGTTGCCTTTGACCAAGTCGCCGATCGGCAGGTAACGGCGTGCGAGCAAGTGCCCAAGACATGCGATCGAGCACATAGCTGTGACGGTCAGGCATGTGAAAACCCACGTGGGGAAGTTGTAGACCCACAGCACGCGGCGGCCTTCGCCCGTGCGGCGGCGCATCCCCGTCCGCCATTCGATCAGCAAGCGATGGCCTGGACTTTGGCTAACGTCTCGCCGGCGTGAAGACGTACATGGGGCTGCCGCACCAAATTACCGCTCCGCGGCCGACGACGCTTGTAAACTCGGCCCGGCTGTGCGCTAGCCTGGGCGTCGAGGTCGTGTTGGCGAGCGAAACGTTCCAGTACACCGGCAGCTTCAAGTATCGCGCCGCCTACAACGTCGCCCGTTCCGTGTCTCAGCTTCACATCATTACCGCATCTTCGGGCAACTTCGGTCAGGCGTTGGCCTATGCGTGCGCCCTGTTTGCCAAGCGCTGCACCGTCGTCATGCCGGCCACCGCCGTGCGGGCCAAGATCGACGCGATCGTTTTCTACGGCGGCCGCGTGGATCTCGTCGACACCGACGTGATGCCTCGCGAGGATAGAGTCGCGCAGCTGAAAGCGGAAAATCCCGACGCCTACATCGCAAGTGCCTACGACGACCCGCTCGTAATAGCCGGCAACGCCGGCTTAGGCCGCGAGCTGAGCGCTTTGGACCCCAAGTGTGACGCCATAATCGTGCCGGTCAGCGGCGGCGGGATCGCCGCGGGCATCATCACCGGGCTGCGCCAAGCCGGAACCCAAGTACCGGTTTACGGCGCCGAGCCGCGCCTGGCTAACGATGCAGCCCGCTCGCTGCAAACCGGCGTGCTGACGAGTCTGCCGGCCGAGCCGCCGACGATCGCCGACGGCGCCCGCGTCCGTCGGCTGGGCGACCACACCTGGCCGATATTGCGCGCTGGGGTCGAATCTATCATTGAAGTAAGCGAAGATCAGATCGAAGAGGCGGTGCGGATGCTCTTCGCCGACGCCAATCTCAAAGCGGAACCCACCGGTGCGCTGGGCGTGGCAGCTTTGCTCGCCGAACCCGGGCGGTTTGCCGCCAAGCGGGTATGCTGCATCGTCACCGGCGGCAACGCTGATCCGCAAGTCTATGCTCGCATCATCAGCCGGCGTTGATTACCCACCTTAGTGGCGCAGGTCGATGCGCTGTCTGTCCGAAAATGCCGCGACGATGGCTACCGGTACGAGCGTCCGAGCGACGTGGAAACCCTTGGAAGAAGGAGCGCGCACTACCAAACGAGCGGACTTGCCGGATAACGTGTTTGCGTTTCCCAAGGGGCGCCACGAGCCGCTGACCGATGCGCGACACGTCCGCAGCGCGCTGGCCCGCTTCAGCCAGGTAGAAGGCGTGACCGACGCGCAACGCGACCAGGCTTTCGCCAACATCCGCAAAGCGGCTAAGTATTACGGCGTGAACGTCGCCGAGCGGACGTGGCGAGACTTGGGCAAGAAGCCGGATTCCAAGCACAGCGCGCGTTAAGTTCCCGTATCTAAACCGACGGCGCCATGTTCGGCATAATTTTAGGACTTGGCGCCGCCCTTACGTACGGCGCGGCGGATTTCTTGGCCGGCTTAGCCAGCCGGCGAGCTTGCGTTCTTTCGGTGGTCGTTTGGTCGCAGTTCGTCGGTTTAGTCGCGTTGCTGCTACTGCTGGCCGTCTTGCCGCCTACATCTCCGACCCGCACCGACTTCTTGTGGGGCGCGGCAGCCGGTGTTGCCGGCGCAGTCGGTATCTCGCTGTTGTACCGGGCGTTAGCCGTCGGCCGCATGAGCGTCGTCTCGCCGATCACTGCCGTCGTGGCCGCTATCATACCGGTCATATTCGGCGTGTTGCGCGGAGAGCGTCCGTCGGTCGTGGCCTACGGCGGCATCGCTCTTGCGTTGCTGGCCGTTTTCCTCATCTCGTCGAGCGCGGAACAGGGCCAGGACGGACGACCGCTGCACCCAGACCGCCGCCCTTTTTTGAGCGAACCGGGCCTAGTCGAAGCGTCGGTCTCCGGCGTCGCCATCGGCGCTTTTTACATCGTGATATCGCGCGCTGGGCATACCGCCGGCCTGTGGCCGCTGGTCAGCTATCGTATCGTCTCCACGACGCTCGTCGCCGCCGCCGCGCTGCTCACTCGGCGCTCGCTGCGCCCGTCGCGCCCTTCCTTGCAGCCGATCATCTTCACGG
>JALYUR010000061.1 GCA_030853635.1 Vulcanimicrobiota bacterium
CCGCACCGTCGGCCGCCGCACAGTCGTGCAGCGCCTGCGCGTATTGCATCATCGCCTCAAGCTCGCGCTCGGTCGAAGGAGCCATGATCGCCATGTTCGGCAGCGTCCGCAGGTATGCGATGTCGAAGGCGCCCTGGTGGGTCTTGCCGTCATCGCCGACCAGGCCGGCGCGATCGACGCAAAACGTCACCGCCAAGTGCTGCAGCGAAACGTCGTGGACCACTTGGTCGTACGCGCGTTGCAAGAAGGTCGAGTAGATCGCTACTATGGGGCGCATGCCGGCCGCCGCGGCGCCGGCCGCAAAGCACGTGCCGTGCGCTTCGGCGATGCCGACGTCGAAGAATCGAGCTGGATAAAGCTTCCCGAACTCCTTGAGACCGGTGCCGTCGGGCATGGCGGCGGTTATCGCGATTATGCGCGGATCGTGGCCGGCCAGGCGTGTCGCCTCGGCGGCGAACGCCGATGAGAACGTCTCGCGAGCCTTGCCAGCAAAAGCGCCGGTGGCGGGATCGAACGAGCCGCAGCCATGGAAAGTGCGCGCGTCGCCCTGCGCTGGTTCGTAGCCTTTGCCCTTGACGGTGACGACGTGCAGCAGCACGGGTCCCTCCACCCGCTTCGCCGCCTGCAGCGCATCGATGAGAAAGTTGACATCGTGACCGTTGCATGGGCCGATGTAGTTGAAGCCCATCTCTTCAAATATGATCGTCGCTTTGGGCGCGGGCGAGATCGTTCTACGCGCCGCAGTTTCGGCCGACTGTATCGCCCTCGTCGCCGCCGAACCGAACGGCACGCGGCTCAACACGCGTTTGGTGAAATCGGCGGTGTGCTGCACGAAGGGATGCGCGCGCAGGATCCCCAGGTAGGCGGAGATCGCGCCTACGTTTGGAGCGATGCTGAACTCGTTGTCGTTGAGCACGACGATCAGGTTGGTCTTGAGCTGGCCGGCGTTGTTGAGCGCCTCGTAGGCAAGGCCGCCGGTCAGCGCGCCGTCGCCCACGACCGCAACCACGCTTTGGCTGCACCCGCACAGGTCGCGGGCTTGCGCCATGCCTAAGGCGGCGGATATCGACGTCGAGGCGTGCGCCGTGCCGAAGTGATCGTGCGGGCTTTCCTCGCGTTCCGGAAATCCGGCGATGCCGCCTTGCTGGCGCAACGAATCGAAGCGACCGTTGCGGCCGGTCAAGAGCTTGTGCGGGTACGATTGGTGGCCGACGTCCCAGACGATCTTATCGTCGGGCGACGAAAAGACGCTGTGCAGCGCGATGGTCAGCTCGACCACTCCCAAGCTCGGCGCCAGATGGCCCCCATTGCGGGCGCACACCTCAATGATGCGCCGCCGCAGCTCTTCTGCGAGAGTTGGCAGCTCCGCGCGTGACAGCGCTTTGACGTCCTCGGGCCCCTGGATGCGATCGAGCAGCACGCCGACGCCTTCACCACTAGGGGACGCGAGTCCCCGGCCCGATCCCCACGCATTGCCCGGGACGTAGCTTTGGCTTGGCGCCTTTACACCGCGGCGCGCACTGACTATAATCAACCAGGTGCACGAGCCGCTCAAGCTTCGCCCCGCAAAAACTCAGCAAGCCGACGTAATCCTGATTCGCGAGCACCGCGCGGCTGCCGAATTCGCGCGCGCGCTGTCGACCATATTCAATCCGTTTTTGACGGCGACGGCGCTCTTCATCATAGTATCGAGGGCTTACACGCACTCGACCTTGGAGTTTTGGTGGTTTTCGCTGTCCGGGCTGCTGTTCTTCACGGTTGCGCCGCTGACCGTGATCCTCTATCTTTACGTCACCGGCCGCATCTCTGACTTCGACATGTCGGAGCGGCCCGAGCGCGAACGCGTCTTTGCGGCTTTCGTGCTGCTATACTTCGGAGCGGCGATCTCTCTATCGCTCAACCATGCGCCGGTCCAGTTGCAGGCGATCGCCTGGGGCTACTGGTGGATGGCGGTGGCTACCATGATCATCACGCGCTGGTGGAAGATCAGCACGCACGCGTTTGGCATCTCGGGGCCGTTCGCCGCGATGTTCTTGCTGTTCAAGTCCCAGCCGCTTCCGTATGCGATGATCGTGCCGCTGGTATGCTGGGCGCGTCTTTACCTGCGCAGCCACACCTTTTCGCAGGTCGCGGCCGGCGTGGCCTTGGCGGTCGTCTCCACGCTGGCCATCTTCAAGCTGTTCCACTTGGTTTGAGCGCGGGCACCATGTCGACGTGGCTGAGGCGATCGATGCGAATGCCGCAAAGGGCGCGCGCGTTGCGGCCGAAGGCCGCGGCGTCGCCGCTGACGATGAATTGCGTCGTTCCGGTCGCCGGAGGCATCGCCTCGAGCAGCCGGCCGGCTTCGTAGGCGCAGGCGGCGCCCGGATCGACTATCTGCACGCTCGGGCCGAAGACGGCGCTGAACCATGCCCGCAGATGCGGAAAGTGCGTGCAGCCCAAGATGACCGTATCGCAGCCGGCGCCGAGCAGCGGAGCGCAGGCGATGGCGACTGCATCGCGAGCCGCAACGGTCGCCCAACGGCCGGATTCCACTATCGGCACGAGCGACGGCGCTTCGACCGAGTGGACGTCGGCGTCGGCACGCAGAGCCGAGATGCTGCGCTTGAAGACTCCGCTGGCAACGGTGGCGTGCGTCGCGACGACTCCGATGCGGCCGTTGCGGGTCGCCGACACGGCCGCGGCGGCTCCCGGCTCGACGACTCCCACGACTGCAACCGCTACCTTCGGCCAGCCGCACGCGTCGAATGCCGCGCACGTGGTGCCGGATGCGACGACGATGATCGAAGGCTTGCTGCGCAACAGCAGCTCGATCGCGGCGTAACCTAAGCGCGCGACGTCCGCCAAGGTGCGGCCACCGTAAGGGACGTTGGCAGTATCCGCAAGATACACTACGTCAGCAGCGCCGACGACTGCTCGCAGCGCGGCCAGGACGGTTAAACCGCCAAGCCCTGAGTCTAGCATGGCGGCTCGGCGCGGCGGTGCGGTCAACGCCTAGTTGTTCGGCAAATGCGGCGTACGGTTCTCGCCGACCGGCGTTTGCGGCCCCCCGGTGTAATCCATGATGCCTCGCACGATGCCGGCAGCGACCTTGTCGATGAACGCCGCCTGGGCGAGCAGCGCGGCATCGCGTGGACTGCTTAGGAAGGCGGTTTCGATCAGCACGGACGGCATGTCCGTATGCTTTATCACCCAGAAGCGGGCTCGCTGCACGCCGTCGTCCGAGAGCCCGGTCGCGGCGACGAAATCATGCTGCAGAGTGTGCGCGAGGCCGCGGCTGTCGGCGCGCCAGAAGTAGGTCGTGGCACCGTGCGGCGTGCTCGAAGAACCCGACGCGTTGGCATGGATGCTGATGAACAGGCGCGCGCCGCCGGCGTTGGCGATATCGCAGCGCGCCTGCAGTTCTTGGCGATCCGGCCCTTTGGGGTCGCCGACTTCATAATCCCCGTCGCGCGTCAGCACGACGTGCCAGCCGAGCTTGCGCAGTCCTTGCTGCACGCGCTTGGAGACGTCGAGATTGATATGGCTTTCGATCAAGCCGTTGGGAAGCGGAATCGCTCCAGGATCGTTACCTCCGTGCCCCGGATCGATGACGATCAAGTCGGGTCGGGTCGAAACCTTGGCTGGACCTGCTGATGGTTTGACCGCCGGCAGCTCCCCGAGTGACCCGCCGCCATTGCTCGGCAACCCCGGCTCGGGCGGCGCGCTGAGGATATCGATAGCGAGCTCCCCAAAAGCCCCTTCCACGGGGCTCACGCGTACGTCGATCGGCTGGCTCGGCGCGATCGACACGCGCACGATCTGACGCGGCACGATCTGATGCTGGCTGACGCGAATTGTCTTGATGAAGGGAAGTTTTGAGTTTAGCTGCTGAGCCGGGCCGATGAGGACCGCGCCGTCGATGTCGAGCCAGTAACGGTTGTCGGGATCCGCCAGCCGGTGCCAAGAGTAAGACACCGGGCCGCTCAAGCTCACGACCAACCGCGTGCCGGTAGTCGTTTCCAAGACGCCTACATCGGTGATTTTCGATTCGGATGGGGCTGCGCTCGCCGAGCTCTCGGTCGGCGTGGGCTCGGCCTCAGTCGGCTCCGCTGCCGGGCTTTGGGGCGGCGGGCTTTCCAGCTGCGGGCTGGGAGACGGGCTCGCGGCTGCTGTCGGCTTGGGGGTTGCCAGCAAAGGCGTCGGCGGAGCCGTCGCGACCGGCACTGTCCGGCTGACGTTTTGCGAGGCTTGGGCCGACTGGCGGTCGCGTAAAGCCCCTGTTTGACGGCTCATGACGATCTCCGCGCTGACCGGGTCGCTGCCGTGTCGGGCCGCGAACTTGACTCCGGGCTTGAGCCAAATGCGCAGCGCCGCCGTCGGATAACCCGGCGGACCGCTTGCATCCACGGCTACGCGCACGACTTCGCGGCGCGGCACTTGGATGACGGGCGCAACGCTGCTCCCGAACCCCGCGAAGCGAAGGGTCAGCGCTTTCTTCCGGGCGTCGTAGCTGCTGCGCCAATCCAAGGGCGCTGAAGCGCCGACCCTGAGAACCGTGCGGCTTGGTTGCACCGATGCATTGACGGCGACTATTTGCGGCACGAAGACGTAACCGCCCCCGAAGCCGCGCACGCGCAGGCCCAAGGCCTCGCCCAACTGCCGCAACGGCAGATAGAAATCGGAAGCGCGGTCGAACGGCGCAAACGGCAGGGCTCCCGGACGGCCATCGACCGACACCGCGTTGCTTCCCAGCGTGAACGTCACCAGGCGGCCGTCGGCTCGGGTAATCGCGACGAACCGAGTTCCGGGCTGCCATTGCGCGCGCGCGCCGACCGCGCCAAGGAAACTTTCGAGGCCCGGATCGCCGACCGGGGCGACCGGGTCTGCGTACGCCACCGCCAGCCGATCGAATGCGATCTGCCGCCCGGCGACCCAAACCTGAGCGTGTGAAGGCTCGATGCTCACGCTTTGGGCGGCAGCCTCAGCCGATCGGATAGCGATCAGGGTCACAAGCCAAAGCAGAGTCAGCGCAATTCGGCCGGACGGACGCCGGCCTTTCACTGGGCGAACGTGCCTCGCGTCAGCGGTTCTTCGAGATCGAATTCGCCGCCGGGCAACGTCGCCGACTTGCGGCCATGAACCGTCACCTGCACGCTCTTGATGCCCGCTAGATCGGTCAGCGTCCAGGTCAGTGATTTGAACAGGGCCACCTCGTCGCTCGCACCGCCGGGAGCCGCGCGCGCGAGCGGACCTTCGATGTTTGCGACGACCTTATCGCCGGCAGAACTGAGGCTTATCGCCGTCCCCGGTGGAAAAAGGACGAACGCGTTTTGGCCGCTGGTGGGGCCGGCGAGCAGTTGATCGACGGCGTAATTGGCTAGGGCAAGTCCGCGAAGCTTGGCGTCTACCGTGTACGGCGTCCGGACGAGCGCATCGCTGCCGGCCTTGCAATAGTAGACGGTGATCTGCTGCGGCGCGATCAGCCGCGGATGGCGGCTGCACCCGCCAAGCGATGCGGCGGCCAGCGCCGCGGCTACCGCCAACAAACACGTCCAGCGTGGCAACGACCGGATAGAGCATTCTCCTGCGGGCGAGATATGGTGGAGGCGACCGGAGTTGAACCGGTGTCCGAGAAGACCCCCACGAAAGCATCTACAGGCTTAGCTCAGGCTTTGATCTCGCGGTTGCGTACTCTCCCGAGCAAGATTACCGCAGCCGCCAACCCCAGTCTACTTCCCGCGCGCGTCGAGGTGACCGCGCGCAGTATCCGTCTTATTTGACGTTTGCAGGCCCGTGACGGAGCCGTTGCCCTGCAACCGTGCTAGCCTAGATTAGGCTGCGAGTGCGTATTCGCTGTTCGCGTTTATACGTTGTCCGATCGTTTTAGGAGGGCTCGGAACTCCGCCTGCTTCTTTCGCCTGGGCACAACCCGTCGAGACCGTGACGCCCCCATGCGCTTTCTCATGATACTATATCGAGCTTCCAGATTCAACAACGGTCGGCCGCGCCACATCGTTTCCTAGCGTGCGCCGCGCCTTCGGCGGTCGTGCTCCGGCACTAGCAGCGAGATTATCCAGGAGATCACCGACATGGCCAGCGCGCCCCAAAAAGCTGCCCAGTAGCTGGGCACGTAGAAGCCGTGCACGAACCTCGGCACGACGTAGAAGATCAGTCCGTTTATCACTAGCGTGAACAGGCCCAGGGTCAATATCTCGAGCGGGCAGCTGATCGTCACTAGGATGGGCCGGACGATCGCATTGGCAAGGCCCAAGACGGCGCCCGCTATCAAAGCGGATTCCACCCCCGTCACCTGGATGTGCATGAAGCGCACGGAGGACAGCGCCAGCAGCCCGAGCGCGTTGATCACGACCCTGATGAGGAACCTCATGGCGGCTCATTCCCACGACGGCGGTGGCCGCCCTCCAGCCTTAAATCAGCCGGTTTCTTGCAGCGAGTCGTAGATCGAGCGCGCCAGCGCGGGGCTTATCCCGGGAACCGTTTGTAATTGTTCAACGCTGGCGCGGCGCACGGCTGAAGTCGAGCCGAATGCTTCGATGAGCGTCTTTTTGCGGGCAGGTCCCACGCCGCGCAATTCATCCAGCGCCGACGCTATTTGGACTTTACCGCGCAGCGACCGGTGGTAAGTTACCGCGAAGCGATGAGCCTCATCGCGCAGCCGCTGGACCAAGTGAAGCGCGGGGGAATTGCGCGCCAAGAATACCGGCTCGGGCTCGTCCGGCAGGTAGAGCTCCTCGAATTGCTTAGCCAAGGCGGCCACCGGTAAGGCGACGAGGTCGAGCTCGCGCAGCACGTCGACCGCGGCGCTGAGCTGACCGCGTCCTCCATCGAGCAACAGCAGGCTCGGCCGCCGAGCGAACTTCTTCTCCTGGCCGGTCGCAGACTCGCTGGCATCGGGCGCCAAGTAACGCAGCCGCCGGCGCAGCATCTGCGCCATGTTCGCGAAGTCGTCGTTTTTTTCGGCGCCTTGGATCTTGAAGCGCCGATACTGCGACTTGCTCGGGCGGCCGTCCTCGAAGACCACCATCGAGCCCACCACGGCCGTGCCCTGGACGTGCGAGATGTCGTAGCACTCGATGCGCGCCGGCAACGCCGGCAGGTTCAAAGCGCTGGCCAGCTCTTCAAGCGCCGTGCTCGCGCGTTCCTCCGCGATCGATGTCTTGCTGAGAAAGTCCGCGAGGTGCTGCTCCGCATTGCGTTTGACCTTGCGCATGTAATCCGCGCGCTGGCCGCGCCACGGCACGACGATGCGGACGCGGCTGCCGCGCAGCGCCGACAGCGCCCGTTCGCTTTGCTCGACTTCAACCGGCGGGGCCTCGAGCATGACCTCCTTAGGGACGCGCGGGCCGTAAGCATAGAACTGGGTCAGAAACTGCGAGAAGATCTCGCCCGGAGCTCGCCCCTCGGTACCCTCGACGATGAAGTTCTCTTGACCGATGAGCTTGCCGCCGCGCACGAAGAATATCTCGATCGCGGAAACGCCCTGACCGTGGGCGCCGGCGACGAGGTCCATGTCTATCTGGCTGCGCCACACCACCTCCTGGCGCGCCATTACCCGCTTGAGGTCGGCGATTCGGTCGCGCAGCCGCGCGGCATGTTCGAACGACATCTGCTCGGACGCTTCGCGCATCTGATCTTGCAGCCGGCCGATCAGCAAGTCGTGGCGGCCTTCGAGGAAGAGCAGTACGTCCGCGATGATCGCGTCGTAGTCTGGCCGGCTCTGCAGGAACGCGCAAGGTGCCATGCAGCGCTTGATGTGATACTGCAGGCAGGGGCGCCGGTACTTGACGCCGATCTCCCCCTTGCACGTTCGCAAGGGAAAGACGCGGCGGATCAGCTCGATGGAGTCCCGCAGCACGGCGGCGTTGGTGAACGGCCCGTAGTACCGGCCGCCGTCTTGAACTATTTTACGCGTAAAGATGACGCGCGGAAACGGCTCGCCCAAGGTGACCTTCAAAAACGGGTACTTCTTGTCGTCTTTGAGCCGTACGTTGAACTGCGGGCGATGGGCCTTGATGAGATTGCATTCCAGCAGCAGCGCCTCGGCTTCGCTTTTGACGATGATCGCGCGCACGTGGGCGACTCGCTCGACCATGGCGTCCGTGCGCCATTGGTGCGCGCGGCCGGACTGGAAGTAGGAGCGAACGCGGGAGCGCAAATCGATCGCTTTGCCGACGTACAGCACGCCGCCGGCAGAGTCGAGCATCTGGTAGACACCCGGCTCCGCGGGCAGCCGTTCGAGTTGCTCTTGCAGGCCGGTGAGCCGGCCGGATGACGCAGCGTTGTTCACGACGTTAGCCAATTCGCCGCCGGTCACGCGGACCTTGCGCCTTGCGCCCTGCTAGGCGTGGCTGCGTTCGGCTCGGAAGTGGGACCAGATCCACAGGGCGATTGCGGCTGCGGCCATCGCCAACAGCACGAGTGAAAACGGCCGCAGGTAGACGGCAAGCACGTCCCAGTTTCTGCCGAGGGTATAGCCGAGGACGGAAAAGCCGGTGCACCAGATGGCCGAGCCGAGCGACGTATAGGCGATGAACGCGCTCAGCGGCATCTCAGCCATGCCGGCCGGGTACGACGCGAACGCTCGGATGCCCGGCAGCAGTTTGCACGCTAAAACGGCGCGCGACCCGAAGCGCGCGAACCAACGCTCGGCTCGCTCGATCTCCCGATGACGCACGAAAAAGTAGCGGCCGTACTTCACGAGGAACGCGCGGCCCCCGTAGTAGCCCAGCGTGTAGGCGGTTAGGGCGCCGATGATGTCGCCGGCCGCGCCGGCCGCGATTGCGCCGGCGAGGCCCAACCTATGGATTGAGGCCAAGTAACCGCCGAAAGAAAGAAGCGCTTCGCTGGGAAGCGGCACGCCGACTGCCTGGCCGAGCATACCGAAAAATACGCCGGCGTAACCAAATTTCTTCACCAGCGTTAGTACTAGCAGCGTGACGGTATGGAACAGATGCACCCTTAGTTCTTGCCGGCGGCGGCCATCGGTCCGCCCAGTCCCGCCAGGACGCGCGCCGCCAGTCCGCGTCCGTCGGCGATGATCGCATGCAGGAGGTCCATCGGTTCCACGCGCTTGGCGCCCTGCGCGCGAGCAGTCGCCAGGCGGAATATCCGCTTGACGCGCTCGGTGACTATGATACCCTCCCAAGAATGCTCGAAGGTCCCGCCTGTGGCGTCACGCAACGCGCGTTTGACCTGCCAAGGCTCCAAGCCGAGCCACTCGAGGTGCTGGGCCACGTCCCCGGACGGGGCGATTACCATCGCTAGCAGTAGGTGTTCGGTTCCTAAATAATAATGACTGGCGTTGCGGCTTTCTTGCTCGGCCAAAGTGACGACGGCTCGAGCGGCGGGACTGAATTGCGAAAACATCGCCGACCTTTTGAACGAAGGGACGGCGACCCGCGGGCGGCCGCCAAGTGCGCATCGGGGCGACAGGACTTGAACCTGCGAACCTCTCGGTCCCGAACCGAGCGCTCTACCAAGCTGAGCTACGCCCCGTCAGTCTTAGGAGCGGCCGTCATTCGCGGCCCGGGCTCTCGGTCCTTGGCAATGCACGTGCAAGGGGAAGCTGATGACGGCGGCGCGAAATATTTTTGTCGCGCGCGCAGGCGCGTTTTTGAACGGGAGTTCTCCCTGATGCGATATCTGATCGTCGGCTGCGGCCGGGTCGGCTCGACCCTGGCCAAGCGGCTTGCGGGCGCGGGCCATGAAATCACCGTGGTCGACGAAAGCTCGGCCGCCTTTCGCCGCCTTGGCCGCGATTTCGGCGGCAAGCTCGTGCTCGGCACCGGCATCGACGTCGACGTGCTGACGCGGGCCGGCGCTAACCGAGCCGACGGATTTGCTACCGTCACCCAAGGCGATAACCGCAACATAATGGCGGCGATGATAGCTCAGCAACATTTCAAGATAAAGCGAGTCGTCGCGCGCATCTACGATCCGCAGCGATCGACGATGTACCGGGATTTCGGAATCTCGACCATCTGCCCGACTACCGTCGGAGCCAGGCTGATGGCGGACTCGATCGTCGACGACACGTTCCGAACCGTTGCGGCGGAGCGAACTGACGTCGACGTCATCGAAATCGAAGTGAACGCCGAGCGCGCCGGAAAGACGGTCGGCGAGCTGACGGTAGCGGGCAAGACCCAAATCTCGCTGGTCGTGCGCGGCGGCCGGGCCACGATTCCCACCCCGCAACTGCAATTGGAAGAGGGCGACTGCGTCGTTGCGGTAGTAGCGCCAAGCTTCGTCAACGACTTTCGCGCGCTATTCGATGCCAAGCTGACGAAGGCCATTTGATGTTCATCATCTTAGTCGGCGGGGGCAAACTGGGCACTTATCTGGCCAAGGCGCTGATCGAGGAGCAGCACGAAGTCATCGTGATCGAAAAAGATGAGCGCAAGGCGCAGCGGCTGTGCCAAGCGGTGGACGCTCAAGTAAGCTTGGTCGGAGACGGCTGCGACCCGCTCGTGCTCGAGGAAGCGGGTATAGCGCGGGCCGACGTCGTCATCGCCGACACCGGAGACGACGAGGACAATCTGGTCATCAGTCTGGTGACCAAGAAGAAATTTTCAGGCCCGCGAACGATCGCACGCATCAACAACCCGAAGAACAAGCAGATCTTCGAGGAGTTGGGCATCGACTCTGTCGTAAGCGCGACCGAAGTCGTGATGCGGATAGTCCAGCAAGAGGTCAACGTACGCGAGGTGGCTCCGCTCATGACCTTCAAAGGCGGCAATCTCGAGCTGGTGCGCCTGGCAGTGCCGGCCGAATCGCCGGCGCGCGAAAAGCGCCTGGCGGACGTCCAGCTACCGCGCCATTGCGTCATCGTCGCGCTCGAGCGCAACGGTGAGGTCATGGTTCCGGACGGAGAAACTACGATCATGACGGACGACACCATGCTGATCGTCGCCCAACCGGGCGCCACCTCGGAGTTGCGCACTCGGCTGGTGGGCGCGGTCTAAAGCTGCTCGGCTAGCCCGCAGTCCCGCCGCCTTGCTGGTGTTTAGCCGAAGCCGCGCGTAAAATTACCGATCCGCACGGCCGGAAACTCGCGGCGCATCCAAGCAAGCCAATCGCGCATTCCCACCGGCTGGCTTTGCGGCCGGCCGACGGCGCTGAAGTACCGCGCCGGATCGATGTTGAGGGTTCGCGTCTGCACCATCGAAATGCGCCGCTTGCGTAAGAGCGCCGCGAACGCTTCGATCTCCGGCGGATCATCGGTGACGCCCGGGTGAGTGAGCAAGTTGAGCGAGATAGCCGCCCCATGGTCTTGGGCAACCTCAAGACTGTTCACGACGTCTTCGAAGCGGTAGCCGCGCGGACGATAGTAAGCGGTGTAGCGATCGGCCCGCGCGGAGTTTATGCTGACGCGCACCGACTCCAGGCCGGCATCGAGCAGCATGGCCAGCGCCTTCGGGCGGCTCCCGTTCGTGTTGCAATGAATGGTGC
>JALYUR010000065.1 GCA_030853635.1 Vulcanimicrobiota bacterium
GAGATCGACAGGTACATCATCTGGCGGATCACGATCTCGCCCCCGCGTACCACCGGTCGCGGGGCCACGGAATGAGTGCCGAGGATGGCGACCTCGGGATAGTTTATCACGGGAAAAGTGAACAGCCCGCCGACCGATCCCACGTTCGTGATGGTGAACGTGCCGCCGCTGATGTCAGCGTGGCTGAGCTTGTTGGCGCGGGCGCGCTCGGCGACGTCTGCGATGGAGCGCGCCAGTTCGAAGATCGACAGCCGATCGGCTGCGGCAATGACCGGCACCACCAGGCCCGCATCGGTGTTGGCGGCGATGCCGATATTGTAGTCTTTTTTGAGCACGATCTCGTGGGCTTCATCGTCGAGCGAGGCGTTCACGTAAGGATATTTCTTGAGCGCCGCGCAGACAGCTTTGACGAAAAACGGCAGGTACGTCAGTTTCACACCGCGCTCCGCCGCCAGGTCTTTGACACGCGCGCGCATCGCTACGAGTTCGGTCAGGTCCGCTTCGTCAACGTGCAGTGTGTGGGCCGCTGTGTGCTTGCTCTGCACCATGCGGTCGGCGATCGCCCGGCGTAGGCCGCGCAGCGGCACCCGTTCGGTGCGGTCAGGTGAAGGCTGCGGCGTCGCAGGGGCGGGCGCCTTGGACTGGCCGGCGGCCGGACGCGCGGCGGCGACCCGCTCGACGTCAGCGCGCGTGATCCGGCCACCCTCGCCGGAGCCGGCAACGGAGAACAGATCGACGTTGGACTCCCGCGCGAGTTTGCGCACGGCCGGTGTGGCCATCGGGCGACCGAACGCGCTCAACGTCGCCTTCTCGCGCGGCCCGACCGCTGGCGAAGCGGGTTGGCCGTTGGACGAACTCGCCGCCGCCGGCGCCGGTTTGACAGCCTGGGCCGGATCTTGCGGCGCCGCTTGTGCCGGCTGCGCGGGCTGAGGCGGCTGTGGCGCCGCTTTGTCTTCGACGACTTTGGGTTGGGGCGTGACGTGCTCCGGCTGCGCACCGGCCTGCACCGTCTCGCCCGCTTTGCCGAAAATCGCGATCGGCTTGCCGATGGCCACGACCGCACCCTCCGGCGCGACCTGCTTCAGCAGCACGCCTTCGTAGGGTGAGGGTATCTCGACCGTCACTTTGTCGGTCATGACTTCTACGAGCGGCTGATCTTGCGCGACCTGCTCGCCCTCTGCCACCAGCCACTTGACGATCTCGCCCTCGATGACCGACTCGGCTAGCTCGGGCATCTCCAGTTCTACGGCCATGCGATGCTCCGGTCTAAAAGCGCAGCGTTTTTTTGATCGCGCGGCAGACGCGATCGGAAGTAGGCATGTACGCCTTCTCAAGCGCGTAGGGAAACGGCGTGTCTTGACCGGTGACGCGCACGATCGGTCCCTCGAGATATTCTATGGCCGATTCGGCGATGAATGCCGAGATTTCGCCGCCATAGCCGCCGATGCGCGGCGCTTCTTGCAGCAACACGACGTGGCCCGTCTTGGCGACCGTCTGCAGCACGGCTTCGGTATCGTACGGCTGCAGCGTGCGCAGGTCGATGACCTCGACCTCGACACCGTCCGGCTTCATCTTATTGGCGGCTTCGAGCGCCACCGGCACCATCGCGCCGTAAGTTATCACCGAAACATGTTTGCCTTCGCGCGCCACCGAGGCTTTGCCGAGCGGAACTTCGTACGGCCCCTCGGGGAGCTCGCTCTTGACCGCCCGGTAGATCTTTTTCGGTTCCATGAAGACCACGGGGTCCGGGTCCCGGATCGAAGCGATCAGCAGTCCCTTGGCATCGTAGGGATTGCTCGGGACGACGACTTTGAGACCGGGCGTGTGCACGTAATAGGCCTCGGGCGACTGCGAATGGTAACCGCCGCCGCGCACGCCGCCGCCGTAAGGTGACCGCACGACTAGCGAGGCCCCGAACTGGCCGGCCGAGCGGTAGCGCATCTTCGCGACTTCGGACACTAAGTTGTCGAACCCGGGATACAAAAAATCGATGAACTGAATTTCTGCGACCGGTTTCAGTCCGCGCAGCGCCATGCCGAGCGCCGCGCCGATGATTCCGGCTTCGGCCAGCGGCGTATCGATGACGCGGTCCTTGCCGAAGCGGTCGATTAGGCCCTCGGTGACCAAGAACACGCCGCCGCGCGGACCGATGTCCTCGCCCAGGCAGACGACATTCTCATCGCGCTCCATCTCCTCGAAGAGCGCGGAGCGAAGCGCCTGCACCATTGTGTACTGCGTTTGGGTCTTTACTTCGACGGCCATGTAATCGGCTTACCCCTGCACTGGGACGCCGAGTTCGTCGGCGAGTTCTCTGCGCTCCCACTCCAGATGGGGCGTCAGCTTCTCATACACGTGATCGAAAACCGTGAGCGGTTGGGGAACCGGGCTCTTCTCAGCTTCCTCCATGGCGGCGGCTAGTTCGGCCTTGACGTCGGCCGACAGCTTGGCTTCTTTTTCGCCGTCCCACAGCTTTTGCAATTCGAGGAATTTACGAAAACGGTTGACCGGATCGCGCTCGGTGCGCCACATCTCCAACTCACCTTTGGGCCGATAGCGAGTATCGTCGTCGGCCGACGAATGAGGGCCGTAGCGGTAGGTGTAGGCTTCGATCAGGGCCGGGCCCTCGCCGCGCCGCGCTCGGTCGACGCAATGCTTGGTCACCGCGTATACCGCCAGCACGTCGTTGCCGTCGACGAAGTAACCGTCCATGCCGTAGGCGCGCGCTTTCTCCGCTATCGTCTTGGTGTGCGTCTGCTCTTCCAGCCGCACGGAGATCGCGTACTGATTGTTTTGGCAGAAGAGGATGCACGGGGAGCCGTAGACAGCCGCAAAGTTCATGCCGACGTGGAAGTCGCCTTCGCTCGTCGCGCCGTCGCCGAAGTAACAGATCGTCACCTCGTCAGTTTTCTTGATCTGCTGGGCCATCGCGGTGCCGACCGCCTCGGTGATCTGGTTGCCGACGGTCGATGAGGGCGGCACGATGTGCAGGCTGTTCCGGCCGACATGGCCGGGCATCGAACGGCCGGCGGTGGGATCGAGCGACTTGCCCAGGATGTGCGCGAACCATTCGGCCGTAGACAGGCCCTTGACGAGCTGGCTGCCTTGCGAACGGTGATCGCCGTACATCCAATCTTGCGGCAGCAGCGGCATGGCACTCCCGACTTGGGATGCCTCCTGCCCGGCCGTCTGCGCGTAAAAGCCGGCGCGCCCTTGGCGCACTAGGATGTAGCCGCGATCGTCAACCGCGCGGGTGAACACGAGCCACCGGTACATCTCGAGATAGCGGTCGGTTGAGATGGCCAGCGCCTTGAGGTCGGTCGCCGGCCGGCCGTCGAACTCGATGCATTTGATCGGTTTGTCGGTGTAAGGCTTGATATCCATAGATTTGACTTCCCTATGCGTTGGGCGCACTGACTCTCGTCGCCGCTTCGGGTCGGTCCCGCGATTTCCCGCCGCGATGGTGCCGCGTACGCGCTAAATAGTAGCAGCGCTGCCTTAGATCGAGCTTAGCCGGCGAACGGGTCGAGCGGCTTGGTGCCGGTGTACATCACGACGCCTTTTGTTTCGCTGTATAAGTCGAGCGTCTGCATCGCGAGTTCTCGGCCGAAGCCCGACTGCTTGTAGCCGCCGAACGGAACGCCCGGGAAGATCGAAAACGGCGTGTTGATCCCGACGCCGCCGGCCTTGAGGGCAGACGCGACGCGCTGCGCCCGGCCGGCGTTTTGGGTCCAGACCGAAGCCGCCAGACCGTAGACCGTGTCGTTGGCGATGGCGATCGCTTCCTGCTCGTCCTTAAAAGTAGTGACGACGGCGACCGGGCCAAAAATCTCCTCCTGCGCGACGCGCATAGAATTGTCGACCTTGTCCAGCACGGTCGGCATCAGGAAGTTGCCGCGGGTCGTCGTGCCGTTGGGGCGCGTGCCGCCGCAAGCTAAGGTCGCGCCCTCTTGCTGGCCGATGCCGATGTAGCCCTCGACCGTCTGCAACTGCTTGGGCGAGATCAGCGCGCCGACCTGAGTGGCGGGGTCCAGCGGGTCGCCGACCCTCAGCGCTTGGGCGCGCGCGACGAACTTGGCCATGAAGCGTTCGTACAAGCCGGCCTGCAGCAAAATGCGCGAGCGCGCGTCGCAGGACTGCCCGGCATTGTAGAAGATGGCGTGGAGCGCGCCCGCGACCGCTGCATCGAGGTCGGCGTCGTCGAAGATGACGTTGGGCGACTTGCCGCCGAGTTCCAACGTTACGCGCTTGATCGTCGCCGACGCGATTTCCATGATCGAGCGTCCGGTAGACGTCTCGCCGGTGAAGGCTATCTTGTCGACGCCGGGATGGCCCGCCAAGTAGGCGCCGATGGTCGCTCCCGGTCCCGGCAGGACGTTGACGACCCCGGGCGGACAGCCGGCTTCCAGGCAGATCTCTCCTAAGGCCAGCGCGGTCAGGGGCGTCGCGCTTGCGGGCTTGAGGATGACGGTGTTGCCGGCGGCTATCGCCGGCGCCACCTTCCATGCTGCCATCAGCAAAGGGTAATTCCAGGGCACTATCTGAGCGCAGACGCCGATCGGCTCCTTGAGCGTATAATTGAAGAACCCCGGCAGCGATGGGATGGTGCTGCCGCCGTGCTTGGTCACGGCGCCGCCGTAAAACTCAAAGTCTTCGACTACTTGGCTGATCTCAGCCTTGGCCGACGCCAGCGTCTTGCCGCTATTGATCACCTCGAGGCGCGCCAAGTCGTTCAGCCGCTCCGAGATCAGCGCCGCAATCTTGAACAGCGTGCGCGCGCGGCGTGCCGGCGGCATACTCGACCACTTGCCGCTCAGCGCTTTGCGGGCGGCGTCGACGGCGGCATCCGCATCGTGGATGCCGGCCGCCGCGACTTTGGCGAACGGTTCGTTGGTCGCCGGGTTGATGACGTCCACGTAGTCGCCCGACATCGGCTGCACGGATTTGCCGTCGATGAACAGTTCGTACGTCTTGCGGTCCAATGCGATAGCCATGTTGGTTCCTTCTCTAATATGAGTGCTATTGCGGTCGTTCGACGATCGTCGCGATGCCCTGTCCGACGCCGATACACATGGTGGCCAAGCCGCGCTTGGCGCCGCGCGCTTGCATCGCATGCAACAGCGTCACCATGAGGCGCGCCCCGCTGCAGCCGAGCGGATGGCCGAGCGCGATCGCGCCGCCGTTGACGTTGACGCGCTCCATCGGTATCTCAAGCTCGCGGACGCAGGCGATCGACTGTGAAGCGAACGCCTCGTTGAGCTCGACGAGGTCGACGTCGTCGATGCGCAGCCCGGCGCGCGTCAGCGCTTTTTGGCTCGCGGGAATGGGTCCCAGACCCATGACGTTGGGATCGACGCCGGCCACGGCCGATGTGAGGATACGCGCGAGCGGTTCGAGCCCGCGCCGGCGCGCTTCGTCGGAGGACATCAAGATCACGGCGGCCGCGCCGTCGTTGATGCCGCTCGAGTTGCCGGCCGTGACGGTGCCGCCTTCGCGAAAGGCCGGCTTGAGCTTGGCCAACTGCTCGATCGTCACGTCGGGTCGGGGATGCTCGTCGCGGCTCACAACCACCGGGGGCTCGCCTTTTTTCGCCTTGCCGTTGGCGGAGACTTTGATGCCGACGATCTCGGCGTCGAACGCGCCGGACCTTTGTGCGGCGCCGGTCTTCTGCTGGCTGTCGAGCGCAAACTCGTCCTGCTGCGCGCGCCCGATCTCGTAACGCTCGGCGACGTTTTCGGCCGTTTCGCCCATCGCAAGCGGTGGATAGCCGCGCTGCGTCAGCTTCGGATTGTACATGCGCGCGCCGAGGGTCGTGTCGAACAGTTCAGGCATGCGCGCAAAACCCTCTTCGGGCTTGGGCAAGACGTAAGGTGCGCGCGTCATGCTCTCGACGCCGCCGGCGATGATGACGTCGCCGCAGTCGCATGCGATCGCGTGCGCGGCGCTGTTGATCGCCTGTAGGCCGGACCCGCACAAGCGATTGAGTGTCGTGCCGGCGACGCTCTCCGGAAAATCCGCCGCGAGCACGGCCATGCGCGCGACGTTGCGATTGTCTTCACCGGCCTGATTGCTACACCCCCACATCACGTCTTCGATGTCGCTTGGGTCCAAACGCGCGCGCTGCGCCAACGCGACCAGCACGGCGGCCGACATATCGTCGGGCCGCACGCTCCGCAGAGCACCGCCATACTTGCCGATCGGCGTTCTTGCCGCCGCGACGATCACTACTTCGCGCATGCAGGATTCCCGTGATGGCCGGCCGCAGGGCCGACGAATGGACGCCGATATTTCCACGTGAAAGTGACGAGCACCCGCCGGGTCTACGAAGGCCGAGTCGTCAAGCTGCGCGTGGACCAAGCCCAGTTTCCGGATGGGAAAACCGCTGAGATCGAAGTCGTGGAGCATGGCGGCGGCGTGGCGATCATAGCCCAGCCGTTAGCCGATTCGGTGCTTTTAGTTCGCCAATTCCGTCCGGCGACGGGTCGTTCACTCTGGGAGATTCCGGCCGGTAAACTCGATGCGGGCGAGGACCCGCACAGTTGCGCGGCTCGCGAACTGCAAGAGGAGACGGGCTACCGCGCAGCGCGCCTACGTAAGTTATGGACGTTCTTCACCGCGCCCGGCTTTTGTAACGAGCTGCTGCACCTGTTCGTGGCTGAAGAACTGGCTGCCGGAGACGCTTCGCCCGACGAACACGAAGACATCACGGCGAAGACGTTTTCGGTGGCGCAGGCGTGGGCGATGGTGGAGCAAGACGAGTTGCCGGATGCCAAAACGCAAATCGCCCTGGCTTGGCTGCGCGCGCGAAAGTGTTAGCGGTTTGCGCGCATCCGCTTGTCGCACGCGTCGCAGAAGTACGTCAGTTTCGCGTCGGTGTCGTACACCGATTGGCTCAAATACATGGCGCAGCGCGCGTCGTAACAATGCTTCAGGCCCGACGCGTGGCCGAGCGCATGACCGCACTCTTTTAGCGTGCGGTTGAAGAGCACGGTGTCGTCGGCCGGCTGATTATAGAACTCGTTGCGCAGCCTAAAAGTGGAGACGACAGCCACGCGGTCGGACTCGCTTGCGTCGCTGAAGATGAACGGGTGCGAAGTCTTGTACAGATCGCTTGCGAGGATACCGAAGAGCAATCCGTCGTGGCGCGGGAAGGCGGACACGATGCGGTTGAAAACCGTGTTGAGGAAGAACTGATGGCGCGCCGAGTTGGCCTGCGTGGGCGAGAGGGTGAGCGGCTTCTCGACTGCGAACTTATAAAAAAATCTCTCTTCAAGGCACGGAGCTAGCCGCTCACAGAAGCCCGTGCTGATGCCATTGATCGGAACGAGGCTGACCTTCTCCAAAACGTTGGCGGGCTTCAACCCGTTGAGAGCAAGTCCTCCGCCAAACGCCCGCTGCGCCCGGCTTAGGCGATGATCGTAGGACTCGGAACCGACGTCGTCGACATCGATCGCTTCAGATTCGATGAGCTCAAACGAGAGCGCTTCGCCAAGCGTGTTTTCACCGAGACGGAGATGGCGTACGCGATGCGGCACCGCAACGTCGCGCAAAGCCTAGCGGGCGCTTTTGCCGCCAAGGAAGCAACCCGCAAGGCGTTCGGCCGCGCGATTCCATGGCGGATGATCGGCGTACGGCACGAGCATGACGGCACTCCGTGCATCGAACTGCGCGGCGGCGCGCAGGCGCTGATTTCAACCCGCGGCGTGCGCACGATGCATCTCACGATCGCGCACAGCCGCAACAGCGCGCTGGCGACCGTCGTGCTGGAAACTGAGGATTTTGGCGGCGGTTTGGTGGCGGTCAGGTCGGATCAAAGCGAGGTAGCCGCGCGATGAATGCTCTGACGTCTGAGGAGATGCGCGCGGCGGATTCCAGAACGATCGAAGACGTCGGCATTCCACCACTCATCCTGATGGAATCCGCGGGCCGCGCGGTCGCCGACATCGCCCGCGATTTCGTCGAGGAGCTCGACGACGATCCGCTTCGCATAGCAATCGTCGCGGGTCCGGGAAATAACGGCGCCGATGCCTTAGTGGCGGCGCGCCATCTGATGCAACTCGGCTTGGAACCGGACGTCTATCTGGCTGCCAAGTCTAAAGACTGCAACGATTTATGCCGCACGCAGCTGGAAATCATCGAGTCCCTCGGCGCTTCGGTGAGCGTGCTGCGCGAGCAGTCGCCGGAGTTCTTCCGCTCGGGCTTGCGCTCGGCGGCGCTGATCATCGACGGATTGCTCGGGACCGGGAGCTCCGGCGGCTTGCGCGAGCCGTACCGGGCTTGGGTCAACGAGATAAACATCGCGTCGCGCGACGTCATCGCGGTCGACATTCCCACCGGCATCGATGCCAGTTCGGGCATGGTACCGGGACCGGCGGTGAGCGCGGATGCGACCGTCACGATGGCGGCGCCGAAGGTCGGGATGTTGTTGTATCCAGCCGCATCGTACGTCGGCGAACTATGGGTCGCCCACATCGGCATTCCGCCCGCTATCCTCGCTGACGTGGGCGGCCGTTATCACGTCATGACCAAGCAACAGTTCTTCTACTGGCTGCCGCATCGCAGTCCGCTCGCCGATAAACGCACGGCCGGCGATGTCGTGATCATCGGGGGCAGCGTCCAGTACACCGGCGCGCCGGTTCTCAGCGCGTTGGGTGCCCAGCACGCCGGCGCCGGCTACATCACGATCGCCTGCCCTGCTGCCGCCGCTCCGGCGATGGGCAGTCACCTGCTGGAACAAGTCGTGGCGCCGTGGCCTGAGGCGCAGGACGTCGAGCAGATCGTTGGCAGCCTGCTGGAAACGACGCGCCATGCGGGCGCGGTCGTGATCGGGCCGGGATTGGGCCGAGCCGAGTCGACCCAGCAGATCGTGCGGCGTTTCATCGAAGCGACTACCCGGCCGCTGGTCATCGATGCCGACGCGCTTTTCGCGCTAGCGGGCCACACCGAGCTGCTGCGCGACAAAAAAGCCGTGCTGACGCCGCACGACGGCGAGTTCAGCCGCCTGCTGGGCGAAAACGCCCAAGACGCTATCGCAAACCGCATGAAAGCCGCCGATGACTTTGCGGCCTCGCTCGACATCACGCTTTTGCTCAAGGGGCCGCGCTCGATCGTTGCCACTAAGGAAGCCGCTTACGTCAATCTCACCGGTAACGAACTGCTAGCGACCGCCGGCACGGGCGATGTCCTCTCCGGCATGGTCGGCGCGGTGATGGCTGCCGGCTGCAGCGCTCGGCAGAGCGCGGCGATCGCCGCTTACTGGCATGGCACGACCGCCGATTACTTACGCCACGAGAACAAGCACAGCATCGTCGCCGGCGACGTCGCGCGTTCGCTGCAGGAGGCGTTGCACTGGCTCAACGAGCGCGAAGATGATGATGACGGCTATCTGACGCGGGTGGTGTGACGCGGTTTTGTATGCGAAGACTAGCAGCGCCAGACGCCGTGTCAAGCAGCCTAGGAGAAAGAAAAACGATGCTCGATTTGATCTAGCCCGCGATTCCGGACAAACGCAGCGCGGCGCTCGGCGCTACGGCGAGGATCAGATCATCATCCGTTATGAGCTTTATCGCTTCCGACTCGGCCAGTGCCACATAGGACGCGTCGTACGCGGTGAGGCCTCGTGCTGTCCACTTGGCAATGTTATAGAGTTCAGGCTCGCGCATCTCGAAGTTTAAGGCGTTGAGCGCACGTGCGAGTTGCACGAGTGATGTTCGGTGCCAATGCCAGCGCCGACCCGCGACGTTCACGATCTCGAGGTGGAGCAATCGCGGGGCAAACACGGTCAGCTTGCCTGCTTCGAAATCTGCACGAAGCGAGCGCGCGTCCGCTACGTGCGCTTCGCCCTGGACGTGAAACCATTTCAGGACAACGGACGCATCGAGGACGGCTTCGGTCAATGAGCGTCACGCTCAGCACGCAACTGTGCAGTGGAGTCGGCGGCAGGGGCTTTTGCGAATAGTCGATCGAGCCGTTCCAAGGCACCTCTAGCCGACGCCGCAGCTCGTCCCGAGCTCAAATTGGCGTCCGACTCAGCTATCCGTGTGATGTACGCACTGCGCGATAGCCCGTTGCACTTTGCCACGCGGTCGATGCGCCGCAGTAGTTGGTCGGCGATCGATATGAGTACTTTTGCCATTTGAGAAGTATATCCAGTATATCTCTGCTTGTCAAACGCGTTAGCTGCACAGGTATGCTGAACGCTCTTCGGGGAACAGTCCAAAGATGCGCGATGTCATCCACGTCGTGCAACCACGAGCCGCTCGAAGCGCGGGCCGCCACTCCGAAGGTCGTCTAGGCCGTCCTAGCCCGTTGTCAAAAGCCGAAGAGGCGTTCGAGGGCGATCGCCACGCCGTCTTCCTCGTTGCTTGCGGTCACTTCGTCGGCGGCTGCGAGCGTGAGCGGATGAGCGTTGGACATCGCTATGCCAAGCCCGGCGTAGCGCAGCATGCCTGCATCGAGTGCGCCGTCGCCCAGCGCCACGACGTCTTGGCGATCTATCCCTAAGTCGCGGGCAAAGCGCGCCAGCGCTGTATGCTTGGCGACGCCCTTTTGCATGAGCGTCGTTTGAACGGTGTGTCCGTACCGGTCGCTGACATGCTCGACTCCGAGGTGGTCCAGATCGCGCGCCACTTGAGCGGCGACGTCATCGTCGATGAAGTAGCGCACCATGAGCGTCGGCTCGTCAAGGCGCGTGCGTAGATCGGCGCACTCCTCCCACTGAAAGCGCCACTGCTCCGAGTGCTTGTCGATGACGTCGCGGTCGGCGACGTAGTGCTCGCCGATATACAGGCACTGCTCGAAGCCGTTTTGCACGCCGTAGTCTACCGCGGCAGCGGCGGCGGATCGCGTCAGGGGAAACGACTCCAGCACGCGATCGTCCGTCGCATCTTTGACCAGCGCACCGTTGCAGCAGAGCACGGGCAGATGCAGACCGAGTTCGTGCGCGTACGGCCGAGAGGTCAGATAAGCCCGATAGGTGACGATCACGACGTCCGCGTTATGCCGGCGGACTGCGGCGATCGCCGCCTTGTTGCGCGCCGAAATCCGGCCCTCATTGTCCAGCAGCGTGCCGTCCAAGTCCACCGCCACGAGCCGAGCGCTGAGTCTGGCGGTCTTCATCGACTCCGAGACCCGACGGCTCACGCGTCTGGGACCGCCGAAATATTGTCTGGGCTTTGGGCGAGTCTTCGCAGCTCGGTTTCATTTATTATCGCGACCCCGAGCGACTCGGCTTTGCGCAGCTTGGCGCCCGCCTCGGCGCCGGCGACTACGTAGCTGGTTTTCCTGCTCACGGAACCGCTGACTTTGCCGCCGCTCGCCATGATGAGCGCGGTAGCCTCCTCGCGCGTCAAGCCGTCGAGCGTGCCGGTCAGCACGAACGTCTTGCCGGCCAGCGGCCCTGAAACGGCGGCGCTACGCTTTTGGCCGCCGCCGCTCATGTTGACGCCCGCACGGCGCAGCTTGTCGATCACTTTGCGGTTGTGAGGCTCGGCGAAGAATTCGGCGATGCCTTGAGCGATCTTGGGTCCGATCTGCTCGATGCGCACGAGCTCGCCGAGCGATGCCGACATCAGCGAATCCATATCCGGAAACTCGAGTGCCAGAATCGCTGCGGTTTGGCCGCCGACGAAACGGATGCCCAGAGCGTAGAACAGCCGCCCCAATGGCCGCTTCTTGCTCTCTACCAGATTCGCGACGACGTTGGCCGCGAGCTTGTCCCCCATGCGCGGCAGCTCGCGTAGCTGATCGGCTGTCAAATAGTAGAGGTCGCCGACGTCCTCGACCAGACCAGCATCGACCAGCAAAGCGCACAGCTTGTCGCCGAGCCCTTCGACATCCATGGCGCCGCGCGAAGCGAAATGGCGAAGCCGCTCGCGGCGCTGGGCAGGACACGCCGCGTTCTCGCAGTAGGCGACCGCTTCGCCGGGCGCGCGATGCACGTCCGAACCGCAAGCCGGACAGGTGCGCGGCAGTTCGTAGCGCTTCAAATTCTTGCCCTTGCGCGCTTCGAGCAGCGGCCCCACGACTTCGGGAATCACTTCGCCGGCGCGCCTGACGACGACCATGTCTCCCGCCCGCACGTCTTTGGCGCGCACGAAGTCGGCGTTGTGCAGCGTCGCAGTGCTGACCGTGACTCCGCCGACGTTGACCGGCTCCAGCACGGCGTAGGGATTGACGCTGCCCGTGCGGCCCACGTTTATCTCGATCGAATTCAGCCGAGTCACGGCCTCTTCGGCCGGAAACTTGTATGCGATCGCCCAGCGCGGGTCTTTGCCGATGAATCCGAGCCGGCGCTGCTGATCGAGCGAGTCTACCTTGATGACGACGCCGTCGATGCCAAAGTCCAAAGCGTTGCGCTTTTCGTTCCACGACTCGCAAAACGCGATGACTTCATCGAACTCGCTGAACGCTTGGGCTTCCTTGTTGACCGGGAATCCCATCGCGGCGAATGCCGCGAGCAGCTCGGCCTGACCCCGTACCTCGACCGCCGGCTCGGATGCTCCCAGGCCGTAGGCGAAGAAACGTAGCGGGCGTTTGGCGCTCGCACGCGCGTCGAGTTGCCTGACGCCGCCGGCCGCCGAGTTGCGCGGATTGGCAAACGCCGGCAGACCTTGGGCGGTTCGCCGTTCGTTGAGCAACTCGAAATCGCTGCGCCGCATGTACACTTCGCCGCGGACCTCCAACAGCTTGGGTTGCGCACCGCGTAAGCGCAGTGGGATGGATCTGATCGTGCGTAAATTGGGCGTGACGTCTTCGCCCATGGTGCCGTCCCCGCGCGTTCCGCCCGCTACGAAGACGCCGTTTTCGTACTTGAGCGAGATCGCCAAACCGTCGATCTTCAGCTCGGCGACGAAACTCAGCGGCTCGCCGCCCAACAGGCGCGCAACCCTAGCGTGCCACGCGCGCAGCTCATCGGCGTCGAAGGCGTTGCTGAGGGAAAGCATGGGTCCGACGTGACGGTAGGCTGAAAATGATTGCAGCGGCGCGGCGCCGACGCGCTGGGTTGGGCTATCATCCGAGCGCAGGTCGGGAAACCGCTCCTCGAGCGATTGCAGCTCGCGGAACAACCGGTCGTATACGGCGTCGCTGACCGAAGGCTTGTCTTCGACGTAATATTCGTGACTGTAGCGATTGAGCAGGTTTTGCAGTTCGCGCGCCCGGATGGCGGCTTGTTTTGGGTTCTCCGCGGCCTTCATAAAGAAAGCATTTCCCTCAGGCCACGGGAGCGCCCTCGCTTGGACTGCGGCGAAACGTGGGTTGCTTCAAGTGTTGTTGAAGAGGTTGACTTGGCCGATGTGGTTTGCCCAGTACCACAGTTTGGCAACGCCATGAACGATGAAACTCAGGGTCGCCAGCTCTATCGCTCGACCGCGTGGAAAAACGGCGACGATCAAGAGAAAGGCGATGAGGTAGGCGACCAACCCAAGCGAGCCCCAGAACTTCGTGGTGGGGCTTGCGACTGCATGGGCGCGAATTGGCGACGGTTCGAAGTACGATCGCTTGTCGACGTCGGTAACCTGGTAGTCGGCTTTGTTGCCCGGCGCATCGCGTTGATAGACCGGCTGCAGGCCAAGCTGATCGCTTGCTAGACTGCGCGCCTCCCGCGGCCTGGCGGCCCCGCTGCCGGCTAAGAGGCGCTGCAGTTTTTGCTTGCCGTCGTCGTTTAGTTCGACGAATTCGGCTACCGTCTCGAAGCCGCCGCCTTCGCCGAGGTCACGGGACGAGGCTACGCGCACCAGTCCGCGCGCCGTTTGGTTTATCGCCCGCATATCGATCGTCGTGAAGAGCACCGTACCGTGGGGTATGGCGATGGGAAAAACCGCGACCAGGCCCGACTCGTCGAGTCGCGCAGCCAAGCCGTGCTCGTTGACGTTGAGGTCGGCGTTACGGACGGAAACGCCGACCGGGAGCGGAAGTGACGCCGGAAGCTGCTTCATCGATCCTGCATACAGACGGACTCAGGCAGGAGCGTCCCCGCGGCCGAGCGGCCGGGGCGCCCTATGCCTTTAGTGTCGGCGTTTTACGCCGGGACTTCAGTCCGCGGGCCGCCTTGGCCGTTGACCGTGCGCAAAATCGCTTGGTTGGCGCGTTCGACTTCACTCACGGCAGCATGGTCGCTCGTGATAGCGATGTGAGCGCGGCGGTCCGCGAGCACGCGCTTAAGATACTGGCCGGTGTAGGAGCTATGATGCTCGGCCAGAGTCTCCGGAGTGCCGCTCGCGACGACCCTTCCGCCCTTGTCGCCGCCATCGGGGCCTAAATCGATGACGTAGTCGGCGGTTTTGATCACATCGAGGT
>JALYUR010000082.1 GCA_030853635.1 Vulcanimicrobiota bacterium
TGGACGCGCTTGGAGCTGTGGAAAAAGAGCTCGGCGGATTGAGTCCCATGGCGGCCGACCTCGGCATCATGAAAGTTGGGTTGTCAAGCATCAACGCCGATCTTCACGCGACGAATCGCAACCTCTCCATGACGAATGATCGGTTAACGGTTTCGATCGGTGAAGCCGTGACGGCAAACGAACAGTTATACCTAGCCAATCAAAAACTGGACGCGACGAATGCTGGCATCGGCAGCACAACACGCATCCTGAAAACGCTGAACGACAGTATCGCCGCTTTGAACGGGCGGATTCAACACTCTCTCCTCATGCGGCTCTGATAAGCGTCATAGTCGTCTTAGCCCCGCTGCAAGAAAAGGATGGAGCTCGACCATGATATCATCGAAACCGGGCTCGAAATCGTCGGCTCAACTAGCTATGCTTGCGGTTGTCTTAGCTGTTGGCGCTGCCGGAGTGATGCAGGTGCGCGCCGCTGCGCGCAACGACGGCACGGGCGTCCTTCCCGCTGCAAGCCCCAAGGCTGCCACAGAAATAACTGCCGTGATCTCGCGCTTTACGCCGTCGACGGTCTCAGTAACGGTCGGTGTGCCGACGACATTGCGGTTTGTCAGCCAGGAGGGGGTGCACGGGATCAGCTCTGAAGCCTTGGGCATTCCAGCGACCGTTATGTCGCCCGACAAGCCTGTCGTCGTAACGTTTACGGCACAAAAACCGGGAACGTATCCGCTGCACTGCGCAATCGTGTGCGGGCCAAAGCACGCGGACATGCTATTGACCGTCGAAGCTAAAGGCGACGGAAGTAAATGATCGGTGGCATATTACGCGGCTCCCACTCGGGCTGTCACCAGCCGGTGAACTATGCCCATGCCTATCGGTGATCCGCTGTCCTGTGCCTGGGCGCTGAATGCATCAGGCCGCTCGCGCCATCTCAAGCGGACCACGGTGCAGGCGCAGCCTTTCCGGTGAGTCGAAAGCCTTAGCATGCGCCTGCTTCTCATCGAAGACGACCCGGGGCTTTCCACGTCTTTGAGCCGGGCGCTGCGAGATCAGCGCTTTGCGGTGTCGTCAGTCGCGGACGGCGAAGCGGGCCTAAACGAACTGTCTGCCGGCGATTACCAATTGGCCATACTGGATATAGTGCTTCCGTTGCGGGATGGTTTTTCGGTCTGCTCGCAGGCCCGCCAGCTCGGCATCACGACGCCCATTTTAATGCTGACCGCGCGCGACTCCGTCGACGATCGGGTGAACGGGTTGAACAGCGGCGCCGATGACTACCTGCCCAAGCCGTTTGCGTTCCCCGAGTTGCTCGCGCGCATCCATGCGCTGCTGCGCCGGCCGGTCGAAGCGTTGCGCCCGCGCCGGCTCCAGGTCGGCCAGCTGGAAATGGACGTGCTCCGCCACCAAGCGACGTTGGGAGACGCTCCGCTGAAGCTGACGAAGACGGAATACCGGTTGCTGGGCTACCTCATGGAAAACGCGGGCATCGTCCTCACCAAAGACGCCATATTGGACAGGCTGTGGGGCGCAGAGCACGACGGCAGCAGCAATCTGCTGGAAGTGTACATCAAACTGCTGCGCCGCAAAATCGACGGTGGGGCCAATTCCAGCCGCATTCGAACGGTCCGAGGCGTCGGCTACACGCTGGACAAGCTGTGAAGTTCGCGCTGGAAAACGTCGGCAGACCCAGGCTGCGATTGACGTTGGCATATGCCGGCATCCTCATGCTGCTCTTGGCGGGTTTTTCCGTCATCGTCTACGCACTGCTGTCGCTGATCGTGCGTCAGGACATCGAGCCGTTTCGCGACGATCCGGGAATCGTCTTAGCCGCCCAGGGAATGCTGCATCGAGACTTCCTGCTGCTCTTAGCCGCCAACGCCGGTGCGCTGATCTTAGTGTTCGCCGCGGCCTGGCTGCTGGCCAAAGTCACCCTGCGGCCGCTCGAACGCGCCATCACTTTGCAGCGCCAGTTCACTAGCGACGCATCGCATGATCTGCGCACTCCGCTAGCCGTCATCCGCACGGAAACCTCGGCTTCGCTGCACCGCGGCGACTTTTCCGACCGGGCCGATATGACCGAGCGCCTGCGCATCATCGACCAACAAGCGCAACGCATGGAGCGCATGATCGATCAGCTGCTGACGCTAGCTCATCTCGACGCCGACAGCGCGCTCAGCCGGGAGCCGGTCGACTTGCTGAGCATCAGCAATGCCGTCGTGCGTGACGTTCGACCGCTCGCCCGGGCACGCGGCATCGACCTGAAGACGGCGCGCAGCGAGAGCGCGATCATATTGGGTGATGAGCTCAAGCTGTCACAGCTCGTCACCAATCTGGTCGAGAACGCCTTGAACCATGGCCCCGAGCATAACGACGTTGCGGTTTCCGTCTGGAAGTCCGACGGCTCGGCATGCCTTTCGGTGCGCGATGCCGGCCCGGGCATTCCAAGATCGGAATGGGAGAACATCTTTCGACGGCTGCACCGCCTCGGAGCCCAAGGTGCGCACACCGACGCGGGCCACGGCCTAGGGCTGCCGCTGTGCCGCTGGGTCGCTCGAGCGCATGGCGGCGACGTTTTCGTAGAAAGCCGCCATGGGGTCGGCACCACCTTCACGCTCAAACTTCCAGCGCTGGCTTGAGGAGATCGTCTATGACTAGTACCATGATGCGCTCGCGACGCTTCCGAGCGTTTGAAGCTGCAGCCGCCGCGGCTGCGCTCATCGCCGCGGGCGCCTTGATGCATCGCGGGAATCCCGCGGGCGCTGCTCCCACTACCGTCGTACAGTTAGTGGACAAAGCTTTGGCCACTGTGGGCCCTGACGACGAAGGGCAGTACCGCCTGATCGACCCGATCGGGCCCGGCGGTGTGACCGATGCCGCTGCCGACGACGAAGTGCTGTCGTCCAAGCTGCATGGCGGCAACTACGGCTCTACAGCCGGCGATCGGCCGATCTACCGATGAACGGCCGCATCCTAGCCGCCCTTCTTTTCGCTTCGGCGGCGGTATGTTGGGCCGCAAGCGCCTCGGCCGGCAATTTCTTCCGCCAGATGCGCGTCGATTCTCTCATGAGCGATGGAGTGGGCCTCTATCACCAGGGCGACTACACCAACTCTTTAGCCAAGTTCGACGCGGCGATCAGCCTCTCGGACGATAACAATCAAGCCCATTACGACCGCGCGCTGGATCTGTACGCCCTCAATCGTTACCCGGAGGCGGCGGCAGAGCTGCGCATTTGCGTGCATCGCGACCCAGGTATGATACCGGCCTGGTTCAACCTGGGCGTAGTGGATATTGCCGAGCAAGACTTCGGCGGCGCCAAAGCGATTTTCTCGAAGATCATTGCCGCACACTCCACGTCGATGCGGGCCCACTTCGATCTGGGTTTGGCCAATTATCTGGATGGTCAATCCAGTGAGGCGGCTAAAAACTTCGCCGTGGCTACGCTGCTCCACCCAGCCTACGTCCAAGCGCATTACGATTTGGCGCTGGCGGAATACCGCAGCGGTAACCTAGTCGCAGCTGATAAAGAGGCGGGCGAGGCATTGAAGCTGAGCGACTCTTACGCTAAGGCGTACTTCTTACGCGGCGCTATCCGGTTGCGCCAAGGCGATAGCGGCCATGCCCGCGATCAGTTCCGGTTGGCCGAAAACCTTGCCACCGATGGCGTGCTGAAGTCGCTGTGCAACCAGATCATCGCTCAGATCGGCAGCTGACTTAAGGCGGAGCGCCTGTCGAACAGTAGTTTTTCATAGACCTTTCAGGTCCATCGGTTAGCATCCGACCATGATGGCGGGCTCTTACGCACAGAAAGCTCTAGCACAAGTGGCGCGTGCCGGCGTCGCCGTCGTGCTATGCTTGATGGCGTGCACTCCGAATGCGCCGTCCGGAAGCGGCCAACTGCTCGGCATGACGGCCGGCGCTAGCGTCGTCGAAGTCAGCTTGCTCCAATTCGCGCCCAGTCAGACGCCGTACGGAACGGTTGGCGGCTACAGTCCCAACGTGTTGATCGTCCCGGTCGGCGCGATCATCCAGTTCCACAACCGCGATTCGTTCTCGCACACGGCGACTCTAGTGAGTACTACGGGCTTCACTGCAGCTGGGATATCCAGCGCAGCGCTCAGCCGCGCAGGCACCGATATCAGCGCGCCACAATGGTCCACCGGCCAGCTCAACGGTTCGGCGTACTCACAACCACTGCTTGCCAGCCGGCCGGGGACGTATTTCTATGGTTGTTTCTACCATTACGGCTCGCCCATGCGTGGAGTGATCATCGTACAATGAGGCAAATCGCTGCTGCGCTTGGCCTCATACTAGCTTCACTTGCACTGCGAGCACCGGCCGGAGCAGTGCCGATATTTGCCCAACGTTATGGCTTCAACTGCAGCGCATGCCATACCGCCGTTCCCGATCTGAATCCGTTTGGCGACACATTTCGCCGCAGCGGATTTCGGCTTCCCGGCGTCCCTCGCCATCGAGAATTTCCAATCGCGCTACGCTTTCAAGAGACCTACGTCAAAGATCTCACCGCCGCTCAAAGCCGGCGTTTCAACGCGCTCGGCGTTCTCGTTTCGACGGCCAACTTCGGACATAGCGCTGAATATTCGTACTTCGCCCGCTACCTGTTGGGTAGCCAGGGCGCTGCCGGCAGCCTCTACTACGCATGGACGCAACACGTCCGGCCTGGCTCCGGCGCGTTTCAGCGCATCGGCCTTTTCGGCTTGCCGCTCATAGCAAATCCCACCCAACGGCTGGACACGATCACGTCGCAGCCGGCGTATACTTATCAGGTTGGGCACAACTCCGCTAACTTCGCAACGCCGCGCCTGGGGGCGTTGTTCGGGCAGCGAAACGAACGCCAAGATATCGAACTGGCCATTTCGTTTGATGAATATCACGGAGCGGCGTACGGAGCGCCTGCGCCGCCCTCAGAGTTTGCTCAGTCCTTCGCTCAGCCGGAGCTGTTTGCGTCCTCACTGTTCACTGTGCGCGGCGGGGTAAAAATCGGCGTCTTGGGTTTAAGCGGCCGGCGAGCTTTCCGCTCGCGCCTGACGGGTGCGTCCTTCGGCGACGGTTACAGTCGCCAAGGAGTCGATGCAGCGTGGTCTGCCGGCCGGTTCGATGTCAGCGCGCAACAACTTTGGGGCAAAGACGATAACGCTGATGGCCTCGGCAATGCCGCTTCATCCAGTGCAGGCTTCGTCACGGCAAAATATCACATCACCAAGCACAGCTATGCCGGGCTACGATACGATGCTGCGGCCAACCCCTTCGCCACCCGAGATCTGGATTTTTATGCAGTCGCGCCGGCGACGGTGCATTCGCGCATCGTGATCGAGTATCTTCGACCGTTGGGGTTTTCCCGTACTCAACCCGTCTTCAGCAGCCAGTTGTTGTTCGCCGTGCCGTTTGAGAAGGCGCCGCGCTAATAGCCCAATATGCCGGTCAGCGACCACTCTAAAATATCCCGCCGATACGGACGTCTACGGGCCCGTCTTCGTGATGATATTGCTGAGCAACGTCACCGCGCCAGACCGTGCCAACAACCTGCCGTTAAGCGTAGCGCCGGTCCCAAGCGAGATGGATGATTGCGCCAAGATATTCCCGTTAAAGACCGAACCGGTGTTGAGAGTGGCCGCGCTGCCCACTTGCCAGAAAACGTTGCAGGCGTTGGCGCTGTTGATGAGGCTGACGGAGCTGTTGGACGCTGTGGTCAGCGTGGATGCCATCTGGAAGATAAAGACGCTGTTGGGGTTGTTTTGGCCGTCAAGCGTGACGTTTCCGGTGATCGCTAAGGACACCGGCGCTCTATAGAGGCCTGGCGCGATGACCATACCGCCGATGTCGGCGGGCACGGCGTTGGGGTTCACCCGGCCGGCCGCGTTGTTGTACGCGGTCGTCAGGTCGAGTTGGGCCTGGGCCGCTGTTGGATCGCCCGCGTGTATCGAACCGCCGGTGACGGTGCCGCCTCCCGGCCCGAAGCCGGTCACCGCGGTGCCTGGACTGACTCCCAGGTCACCCGTGACGATGGTCGGACCGGAGTTGGTCACCGTGGAGCCGGCGAGCACTGCGAAGGTGGCGGCCGACCCAAGCGGCACTGCCTGGCCCACGATCGCGTTTTGGGCGCACGACAGAGTAACCGGAGTCGGCGTCACGCCCGGCGGTGGAGGAGTCGTGCCCGGAATGGGCCTGGCAGCGGCGGCTTGAAAAGCCGGTACGCTGCAGTTGCCGCAACCAGCCAGTAACGCAACGGCCGCAAGCGCGGTGAGCCGCCGGGCAAGCAATAATGGTGGCGTCTTTCGCATGGCTGTGGTCCTCCGACCGCTTAGAACTTCACGCCGAGGCCGATGTAAGGACCGTCATGCGTTTGACCGATTGGCGCGTTCTGCTTGGCGGCATAACGGTCGCCGCTGAAACCACCATAGAGATACGCGGGCGAATGCGCGAAGACGAGCGACAGGCCGACATCGTACTTCAGGATCCTGTATTGCTGCCTATAGCTGTTCCCAAGATTAGAACTAGCCGGGTCGGTGACCGTATAATCGCCGCTGGCAGTCGGGTAGTAGAACGCCGAACCAAACAAACCTATGCCCCGCTCCAGATCGGGTAACTTTTCGACTCCGAAGCCGACGGCACTCAGATGCGGATAGCCATAGTTGGTGGCGGTTTGAAGGTAACCTACTCCCAGATAGATCCGTGGAGCGGCGACTTCATATTCCAAGCGGCCGTCCAAGGTGCTCTGTCTGGCACGGAACACGGGCGTGAGCGCGGTGCCGCCGTCGATGGTCTCAAAACTAGTATAGTGGTTTGCTGAATAGATGAGATTATCGCTCGTCACGTACGTGTCTTGGCGGTAATCGACTTTGACGGCGAATGGGGAGTCCTTGAACGCATAGGCGCCGGTCGCGTTCAAGCCCGGACAACATTGGCTGGCCGAAAACTCATTGTAATTCTTTCGCGCCGCCACGGCGGCTTGAAGGAACCCGCGATACGACGCTTGCACGGGCATGGGCGTCGGCGCGTTTGTCGGAACGGGCGTCGCCACGGGGCCCACCGGGGGCGCCGGTGCAGGTGTGGCTGGGACGTACCGCACGACGGCGATGCGCCGCTCTGCAACCCATTGGACGTAGGCGCCGAGCGCTTCGGACATCGCTCGCACCGGGACCAGTAACTGACCTTTGTAAATCATCGGCGGGACGTCCAGCGGACGGGATTCCCCGTTGATGATGATTTCGTTTTTACCGTCGGTGACCCGGACTTGCGCGCCTTGTTTGCTTGCGGTAACTGATTTCGTGCTCGGATCGAACGATACCATGGCGCCCATCTGCTCGAACATGCTGCGCAAAGGAACCATAAGAGTGTTACCGCGGACCAAGGCGGCCAGCACGCGCGACCGCTTTAGGATGTCCGGGTTGGCATAAACCGTCCGATCGTTGAACAGGATCGGAATCTGTCCGGATGGCGGACTGCCGAAGTCGGCGCTTGCCACCACGGTAGAACCCTGCGAAGAAGACGCAGCGGCGTAGGCGCCGCCCAACCAGGGCCATCCAACGCAAAGAGCTAGAAAGGCTGCCGCGAACAAGCGCGGCCCGAGAAGCGCGTTGGCCTTTTCAGGCAGTTTTAGCGAGGCTCGCATAAGACTAACATCGGTAGCCATTAGGCGAAGTTTAGCACGGCTTTTGAATCCGTCAGCTGTTGCTGTGAATGCGCGCTTTCGGAGCCTCTGGTGGACTTTCCTCAGCCGCCCGTGGCTGTTTTTGCACACGGTCGGTCGTCTCTCGGGAACCGTTACAAAGACAGGTTGCGGTGTTGCTATTCGTCCGTAAGCTGTGCCAACATCGTCATGTAGAACGGGCGGAAACCTTCGCGCTCGTAGAATCTTTTCGCGCCATCGTTCGTGTGGACGAGTGCGACCGACAATGCGCCCGCGCCGCGATCGCGCGCTTCGCGGCGAGCCGCGGCCATCAACAGCTTGCCGACGCCGCGATCGCGGGCCGACGCCAAGACCGACAAAGTCTCGACCTCAGCGATCCGGTCTCCGACAGCCCATGTCTGCGGGCCGTGTGTTATGCGGAGCATCAAGTATCCGATAGGTAGGAACTGTTCGGCCAAGAAGAGCGCCGCGCTCGAGTCAGCGAGCCACCGCACGTATTCGGCACGGCGGCGCTTCCAAGACTCCTGCGCCGAACGCACGGGCGCAACCGTCGAAGCCACCGCTGCGTGGTGATCGCGCAGCGCATGCCACAACGGCTCGATGTCATCGAGCCGGTCGAGCCCGGCCTTCACGATTCGAACGGCGCTTTCGTTTTTCACGGTCAGCTTGTCCGGCAGCACACCTCGAGCCGATGGCCGTCGGGATCTTCGAAAAATACCGCATAGTAGCCCGGGCCCTCGTCGTAGTTTGGTCCTTCGACAGCGCGCGCACCGATGCGGCGGAGTAAGGCGC
>JALYUR010000118.1 GCA_030853635.1 Vulcanimicrobiota bacterium
GGCCACTTCCACATAGCCTTTACCGTCGGCACTCAACCGGTTGAAAGTGAGATTGGCGAAACGATCGTACTCGTGTTGATTATCGTCGGTGCCCGGCACGGCGAAAAACGGATCCAACGGATCGTTCCGATTCGGATCGATGGGGATTTGATACGCAGCGTATTGATTCGAAAAATCAAATGCGATGCTGTCGCGCGCGTCAGGCGGGCGCCGCCAATAGGGTGGCGCTCGATGCGCTCCGGGATCGAAATGCTGCCAAGAACTGACGGAGCAGCAAGCTGGCCGAGCCCACCACAAGCACTGCGGAAATTGCAGCAGCGAACCCTTGGCCTACATGAGCGTAGCCGGCCCGCACATCCGAGAGAAACCCGAGGTTCTCCAACCCGAGTTCGGCGGCATGGCCCGCCACCATCGCCATCAAGGCAACCGCGGTGATGAGCGGCCAACTGGCGCCTAACCGTTTCACTAAGATGTCACGCTGCTCTAGGCGCATCCATGGCAATCGTTTTTCACTTTGCCTCTTTTTGTCCTTGGCGCGAGGCATCTGCACGGTCGCAAAGAAAACGCGCCGCATGCCTTGCGCCGCTCCCATGCCGAGCCGTTATAGGCCAGGCGATCACGTCGCGCTGTTTCTTCCCTGCTACGTCGACGTATTTGCGCCCCGCATCGGTCAAGCGTTGATTTCGTTGTTCGCCCGTCTCGGCGTCCGCCTCGAATATCCGAGGGAGCAAACCTGCTGCGGCCAACCTGCCTTCAACGCGGGCTATTGGCCTCAAGCACGCGCCGCCGCAGCCCGCTTCGCCCGAACGTTTGCCGACTATCCCTGGATCGTCGTCCCATCCGGCTCATGCGGCGCGATGGTCCGAGCGTTTTACGCGCAGCTCGGAAGCGAAGGGGCGACGGAGGTGGGCGCCCGGGTCTACGATCTTGCCGCCTTCTTGGTCGACGTGCTCGGCGTCGTCGACGTGGGAGCTCGTTTCCCTTCCCGCGTAACCTACCACGACGGGTGCCACGGACGTCGGGAGTTAGCCACTGGAAACCGAGCCGTGCGGCTGCTGCGGGCTGTGGACGGACTGGAATATGTCGCGCTGCCGGCCGTCGAGGAATGCTGCGGGTTCGGCGGTCTGTTCAGCATCAAGTATGCTGCTCTGGCCGGCTCGATGGCGGATGCAAAGCGAGTAGCAGTGCTGCACACGGGCGCGGCCGTGCTGGCGTCGGGTGACGCGAGCTGCTTGATGCATGTGGCCGGCAGCTTGAACCGCGACGCCAGAACGCGCCATATCCGCTGCATGCACCTGGCCGAAGTTCTTGCCTGCGCCTGAGTTGCCGCTCAACTTTGACGCAGGCGCCGTGCATCGGCGGCTGCGCGACCCTGCGGCTGCACCCGCTCTGGGCGCGTCTATGCGACGCGCTCTCGATGCTAAGCGCGTCGCCCAATCTGAAGTGCCGTGGGCTGCGTTGCGCCAGCGAGCTCACGTTGTCAAGGCGTACGTCTTGGCAAATCTCGACGACCTCCTCGTCACCTTCGAAACTGAATTTCGCGCGCGCGGCGGCGAAGTGTTGTGGGCGCGCACTGCGCGCGAGGCGGGCGACATATTTCTGGACATAGCGCACCGGCACGGCGCGAAATCCGTCGTGAAAGCCAAGTCGATGGTCTCCGAGGAGATTGCGCTCAACGCCCGCCTCAGCGCCACCGGCATCGAACCGGTCGAGACCGATCTAGGTGAGTTCATCGTCGCGCTCGCGGGCCAAAAGCCGTCGCATATCAGCGCGCCGGCGGTGCACATGTCCGGCAAAGACGTCGGGCGCTTATTCGAAGCCAAGCTCGGCGTTTCGTACACCGCCGATCCGACGGCGCTGAGCCTGGCGGCGCGCGATCGGTTGCGCGCTCGGTATGGGCAGGCGGGCGTCGGCATGACGGGTGTGAACTTTGCCGTCGCTGAGACTGGGACGGTCGTCGTGGTGGAAAACGAGGGCAACGCCGGCCTGTCAGCGGCAGCACCGCCGGTGCACGTCTTGCTCATGGGCATCGAAAAGATTCTTCCGAAGCTAGTGGATCTTCCGGTGTTCTTGCAGTTGCTGGCCCGCGCAGGCACGGGGCAAAAGCTGACGTCATACACCCACCACCTTTTGGGTCCCGAGCCTGGCAAGAAGATGTATTGCATAATTATCGACGCCGGACGGACGAGCGTATTCGCCGATTCCCAGACGCGCGAGTCGCTAGCCTGCATCCGTTGCGGCGCTTGCCTTAATGTATGCCCGATTTATCGCCGAGTGGGAGGTCATGCTTACGGCGGCGTCTATTCCGGACCGATCGGCTCGGTGATCGCTCCCCAGATGGTCGGTCTCAAGGCGGCCGGCGAGCTTCCCTTTGCCTCATCGTTGTGCGGCGCTTGTCGCGAAGAATGTCCGGTGGCTATAGATCTGCCGCGCCAGCTCGTCTTCATGCGGTCCAAAGCCGTGGCCGCGCGTCGGCAGGGGACGCTTGGCGAACGCATCTGCATCGGCATTTGGTCCGCAGCGATGAAAAACTATAAGACGTACCGGGCGGTGGTCGCACTCGCACGCTCACTGCAAAGAGCAGCACGTCCATTCGACGCCAAACGCCTCGCTTGGACGCGCCGGCGTTTTGGTTTCCAGATGCCAGTCATCGCTAGGACGACGTTCAAAGAGTGGCGGGCGCGCCGATGACGCAGCGCCGCGCTGGGGCCGCCCGCCATGCGATTCTTCGGGCGATCCGCGACGCGCTGGGAGACCAACCTCGGCCTGCTTACCCTGCCGGCAACGGCATACCGTCGACGAACGTGCAACCAGGCTCGCGATCAGATCTCCGTAAGATGTTTTCCGATGAATTAGACCGTATCGGCGGCAGTTGCCGCCTCGTGGCGGAAGCCGCCGAGCTCCCCGCTGCGGTCGGGCGCTACGTCGAGGAAGGTGAATGGGCGAGCATCGTCATTCAAGATCGTCCGGCCGTTCACCATGCCGTCTCGGCTCTGGGCGACCGCGTCATTCGCGCACGCGCATGGAGCGATATGGAGCATGCAAACTGCGCGGTCGTAGAAGCCGAATCGCTGCTGGCGGACAGCGCATCCGCCATCGTGGTACTGCGCGACGGGGCCGAACGGCTGCTGCCTTATCTTCCCCCGGTCTGCATCGTCATCGCTTCGGCCGCCGATCTGCACGCGGGGATGACGAACGCCGCCCTCGAGCCGATGTTCGGCCCCGCGCGGCGCGGCACGACCGGCGAGGCAGTCATCCTGACCGGTCCGAGCCGGACTGCCGACATCGAAAAAACGCTAGTGTTGGGCGCCCACGGACCGCACACGCTAACAGTTTTCCTAGTCGAGGACCCAGCGTAAGCTGCGTCGCTGAGTGCAGATCGGTTAGTACTTCGCCAGGGTCGGATCGACGTCGTCGATCCATGCGAGGATCCCGCCCGCTAGATTCCTGACGTTGGGGAAACCGGCTTCGCGCAGCATCTTGGCGGCGGAGCTGCTGCGGGCTCCCGAACGGCAGTAAACGACCGTCTCTGCCGCTGCGTCCAGTTCTCCCAGGCGATTGGCCAGTTGACCGACCGGGATATGCGCCGTATACTGCAGCGCGCATAGCTTCAATTCCCGATCCTCGCGCACGTCGACCAGCGCGAACGGCCGTCCGAGCTTGAGAACTTCGGCCAATTCCCGAGGCGTTATGTCTTGAACGCTCGTCGCATCGGCGCCGGTTTGCGGCAGCGAAAGGTCCATGTGCGGGGATTCGTGATCGGATAGATCGCGCATAGACGACGCCGCTCCGCACGCCGGGCAATCCTCATCCTTGCGAAGTCTCATTTCTCGAAAGCGCATCTCTAAAGCATCGAAAAGAAGCAAGCGGCCGATCAAGCTTTCGCCGATGCCTAAGATCAACTTGATCGTCTCGGTCGCCTGCATCAGCCCGACCATCCCGGGCAGTACGCCTAGCACACCCGCTTCGGCGCACGATGGCACCGAACCCGGCGGCGGAGGTTGGGGGAAAAGACAGCGATAGCACGGACCCTTGCGCGCATCGAAGATCGACGCCTGGCCTTCGAATCGCTGGATCGAACCATAGACGTTGGGTTTCCCAAGCAGCACGCAGGCGTCGCTGATCAGGTAGCGGGTCGGAAAGTTATCGGTTCCGTCGATAACGATGTCGTAGCCCTGCAGCACGTCGCGGGCGTTTGCGGCACGCAGCCGCACGTCGTGGCTGACGACCTCGACGTGGGGGTTGATCCGGGCCACCGCTGCGCGCGCCGACGAAGTCTTTGACGCGCCGACGTGTTCGGTGGCATGGATGATCTGGCGCTGCAGATTCGATTCCTCAACGCGGTCGTCGTCGACCATACCCAAAGTACCCACGCCGGCTGCCGCGAGGTACATGATGGCGGGAGCTCCCAATCCGCCTGCCCCGACTACGACGACGCGGGCCGCTTTCAGTTTGAGTTGGCCCTCAGTGCCGACTTCGGGCAGCATTATGTGCCGGCTGTAGCGCGAGAGTTCGTCCGCGTTTAATCCGCTTGACCTTGGCTGCGTTGTCTGCACAGCGGTCGCTTCGACGCGCGGCGGAGCGGGCCTGGGCCGCGCTACTTGATGCCTCTGCCTTAAGCCATTACTTGATGGTGTAGAAAATGACGGCCGGCAAGTTGGGCGGGGTCACGAATGTCGGGCCTACTTCGAGCACGATTTCCAAGTGAGAGCCGAGCAACAGCGACCGCAAATCACCGGTATACGGCACGTAGGCGCCGGTCGTTTGATTGTAGCCCGGCGTCGGCGCATTTGCAGTGTATGCGATGACCTGCCCGCTGAAGCCGGCGACATTGGAAGACGAAAGCGGTTCACCCCAAATGTCGAACACTTCTCCGAGCGTGAACTGCGCCGGCGCCGGCGCCTCTTGGTGGATGTAGCCATCAGCGTCGTGCGTGTGGATCTGATAGACGCACTTGGCGGTGTTGGTGAAGCCATTGATCTCCGCGCCGGGGTTGACGAACCCGATTACGTCGGGAATGGCCATCCGCACGCCGTTGACGAACAGGCTCAGGTGGCTGTGAACGTGATACGTCGTTACTTCAGGGGCGCACGGGATGCCGTCGACCGTTTGGCCCTGGCCGCCAGAAGCTGTATCACCTTCCCCGACGGTGTCTTGGCCGAGTATGCGGCCAGCTGCCAGCTGGATTGGCGTCGGAGTCGCCCCGGGTGCGGTCGGACTGGCCGACGGCAAAGCGCTAGTGCTTGGCGAGGGCGCCGGGTTTAACGTGGGGGATGAAGTCGGGCTGGGCGACGAGCTCGGGCTTCCGCTGGGGACAGCCGAAGGAAGCTGTCCTGGCCCGGGCTGGGAAACTGCGCTGCCTCCACCGCCGCAGCCGGCCGCCAAGACGGCGCAAATCAAAGAGGCGCTAAGGTACGCGCTCATTAGCAACGGCTTGTTTGTCATATACACATTATAGCGCCTCAACGTGAAGCTTCCTGCGTGCGACGATGGGCCCTGAGTCGTTTAAGCGTGACCCGTCGTCTTGTATGGCATTACGTAGTTCGCAGCTCGACCAGTTCCTCAGTCTGCGGTTGGCGCCCGTTTAAGGACTGACTTGCGGAGGGTCAGACGGCGAAGGGCCCCGCGCGGGGCCCTTCGGTTCGACTTCGACTTCTATGATTGCGGGCGGGGCCTACTTAGCCTTGCGTTTGACTTGCACCGCAGCCCGCAGGTCCTTGCCGGCGCGGAATGCGGGTACTCGGCCAGCGGGTATCTGCAGCTTCTCGCCGGTTTTGGGGTTGCGCCCTTCGCGTTTCTTACGCTCGCGCACCTCGAAGCTGCCGAAGGGGATCAGTTGCACCTTGTCGCCCTTTTTGAGCGCGGCCTTCACGCATTCCAAAAGCGAATCGACGACCTCCGCGACATTCTGGCGCCGCAGCTCCGTCATCTCCGCAACTTCTCCGATAAGCTCGGCTTTGGTCATCGGTCACCTCCTCAGTGGATCCGGACGACATGGCAAGGCCTCCATGTCATACGAAGACCACGCAATGTGGACGGCAAGCCAGTTTGACCGCAGCATGGGCATTCCTCCCGCGACGCGTTCACGCGTTGGGCTTGTCCAGCATCGCGACGACCGCGCGCAGCGCCAGCAGGTAGGACTCGGAGCCGAATCCGCAGACGCATCCGTCGACTTCGGCCGCGATTACCGAACGCCGGCGAAATCTTTCCCTCGCGTATACATTCGAGAGGTGCACCTCGGCTTTGGGGACACCGACGGCGGCTAGCGCATCGGCGATGGCGTAGGAATAGTGGCTGTAGGCACCTGCATTGAGGACGATCGCTCTACCAGCCGCAGCGGCGCGATGGATTGCGTCAACCAAAGCACCTTCGCTCGAATGTTGCGCGATCGACACGTCGCAATCAAGGTCGTGGGCGATCGCGCGAATCGCCGCGTTAATATCGGCCAATGTGCCGAAGCCATAGATGTGGGGCTGGCGCGAGCCCAGCGCGTTGAGGTTGGGGCCGTGCAGCACCGCCACGCTTTTGCGCCTCCGCTTGGTCACACCGAGCGCAGTTCTGTCGGCCGAAAATGGTTCCTGGCGTAGTGCAGGAGCGACCGGCCGACTGATGGGAAAAACACTCGCATGCCGCCAGACTACGCCGTTTGCGCGCTCGCCGCTCGGGATACCGTTCGAATCATCGCCGCGCGGACGACGGCGCTGGCTCGCGAAGGCCAACGGCGCCACGATTGCTCCCCGACCGTGACGGCGGCGCTCGGACGCCTCTTGACCGCTGCGGTTTTAATGAGCATTTCGCTCAAGCGCCGCGAACGCATTACGTTGCAGATAGATGCCGACGGTCCGGTGGGCGGTTTGATCGCCGATGCCTTACCAGACGGCCGCGTGCGCGGTTACCCACGCCGGCCGCGGGCCGAGTTGCCGCTCAACTCGGACGGCAAGTTCGACGTCGGGGGAATCGTCGGGCGGGGAACCTTGCACGTCACAAGACTCTTTGAAAATGGTCAGCCGTACACCAGTGCCGTCCGCCTCGCGACGGGCGAGATCGGCGATGACCTGGCCGCCTACTTCGCCCGGTCGGAACAAACGCCGTCGGTCGTCGCGGTGGGGGTGCTCGCCGACCGGCAAGGCGTGGTGGCGTCGGGCGGCCTGCTAGCGCAACTCCTACCGGGAGCGGGCGAAGATGCAGTCGATGCGCTTGAAAAAGCCGCCGGAGCGTTCCCTCAGATCAGCACGCTCGTCCGCGAAGGACTGTCACCCGAAGAGATAGTGCTCCGATTCGCCGGTTCGCTCTCGCCGCGGATGACCCACGTTCAGCCGGTCAGCTTTCGCTGCACGTGCGATCGCGCACGGGTCGCGCGCGCGCTTATCGGCTTGGGCCGCGAGCAGTTGGCCGACATGGCCGCATCGCAGCACGACACTGAAGCGACGTGCGAGTTTTGCGCGCAGCGATTTTATTTTTCGGCCGCCGAGATAGCCAGCATCCTGGAAGACGCCAGCGCGGCGGTCTGACTGAAGTTACTGACCGATTCGCTGAGCGATCAAGCTGGTGGTTCGGTGACGATCCGGCCGTACTGATGATTCCCTTTTTGCAGCACTTTGCCGGCCCATGACCGTTCGACTCGGCGCGGCTCATCGCACCGCACGCCGTCGATCTTGATGGCCCCCTGCCCGACGAGCCGTTGGGCCTCACGCGTCGATTTAGCCCAGCCGATCGCGACGATGACCTTAGTCAGTGTCAGCGGCTCGCCGCCGTTGAGTAACCGGACCGCTGGTACCGCCTCGGGAAGCTCTTTGCGCACCACCGTCTGCTCGAAGTTTTCGGCGGCAGACGCAGCAGCCGTGCGTCCATGGTATAGCGCCACGATCTCCGTCGCGAGTCTGAACTTCGCGTCTCTTGGGGACAATCGCCCGGCCGTCATCTCGGCCGCTAATTCGTCGCAGCTCCGTCGGTCAAAGGTCGTGGCCAGCCGCCAGTAGCGCTCGATCAATTCATCAGGCAATGACATCACCTTGCCGAACATCAAGGGCGGCTGCTCGCCGAGCGCTATGTAGTTTTCGAGGCTCTTGCCCATGCGCTGGACGCCGTCGGTGCCTTCGAGGATGGGCAGCGTCATGCAGACTTGCGGCGCTTGGCCGAACTCTTCTTGCAATCGCCGGCCCAGGAGCAAATTGAACAACTGTTCGGTCCCCCCGAGCTCCACGTCCGCCTGCAGCGCAACCGAATCATATGCCTGCGCAAGCGGATACATGAATTCGTGCAAGCCTATCGGCGTGCCGGCCGAGTAGCGTTTAGTGAAATCGTCGCGCTCCAGCATGCGCGCCACCGTAACTTTAGCGCTCAGGCGTATTATGTCAGCGAACTCCAGCTTGCTTAGCCATTCGCCGTTGTATCTGACGTGCGCCCGGCTCATATCCAAGATCGATCCGGCCTGCGCGGCGTAGCTTTGCATATCCGCGGCGATGTCTGCCGGTTCGCGCGGCTTGCGGGCATCCGGACGGCCCGTCGGGTCACCGATGCGCGCCGTGAAATCACCGACAACTAAGATCGCCTGATGGCCGAGGTCTTGAAACTCCCGCAGCTTGCGCAAGACCACCGCGTGCCCGAGGTGCAAGAGCGGGCCGGACGGATCGATCCCCAGCTTTACCCGAAGCGGCCGACCCTCAACCAGCCGCCGCTCGAGCTCGCCGGCAGCGAAGACCTCGACGCACCGGCTGCGTAAAACCGCCGTCGAATTTTCCAAGGAGCCTGGCCTTGTCAACGCAGCGTCGCAACCGTTACGCCGGTTCCGCCATCGCGGTCGTCGGCATAACGCAGCTCCCCGACCTGCGGGTGATCTCGCAGAAACTCGCGCACACCTTTGCCTAGCTGTCCGGTACCTCGGCCGTGCACTATGCGCAGCATGGTCAGCCCCGCGAGCGAAGCATCGTCGAGCGCTTTGTCGACCAGCGGTATAGCTTCATCCACCCGCATGCCGCGCAGATCGACTGCGGTCGCGGCCTCTTGGGACTTCATGCTCGGCAGGGTTTGTGCCGCCCGCTCGGCGGTCATGCCGACCGCTCCGCCGCCGTCTGCTTGGCCGCAAGTGCCTTCGATCTCCAGATCCGATGGAAGCACGACGGTCTTCATGTTGCCGATAGCGACCAGGACGTCGCGGTCGTACACCTCGCTGACCACTCCGCTCTGCGCAAGGCTGCGCACGAAGACGTGGTCGCCGCCACGCAGGCTTCTCTGGACCGGCTTGGCTTCAGGCGGCGGGGCGATGCCCAGCGCACCGCGCAGCTGCGCGCGGATCTGTTCGAGCTGTGGATCGAGCGACGCCGCCGCCCCCGCGCGCCGGCGGCGTGCATCGTCGGCGCTGCGCTGGGTTTTTTCCAGCGCAGTTTCTTGCACGCCGCGCACCGCATCCTCGAGCGCAGCAGCGGCCGCTGAATCCCAGTCGCGTTTGCGCCGTTCGAACGCCGCGAGCTTGTGGCGCAGCTGCATCTGCAAGTCGCGGGCTCGTTGCTGATCCCGCTCCAACTCTGCCCGGCGCGCACGCCATTGTTCGCTTTGGGCAGCTAAATCGTCGAAAACCCGCTCGAGGTCTTGCGCCTGCGCGCCCAGCAGTTCTTCGGCCCGCGCCACCAGTGCGGCATCGAGCGAGAGCGATCGCGCCAGCGAAAACGCGAGCGACTGCCCGGGGACACCGATCGCAAGTAGGTACGTCGGCTCGTTGGTGCCCGGATCGAAGCGCATCGATGCGTTTGCGACGCGTTGGGCGGATGCCCCAAACGTCTTCAGTTGGGTGTAGTGCGTCGTCACGATCGCCGCCGCTTTACGAGCCAACAAGCCTTCGATGAACGCCTGTGCCAAAGCGGCGCCGGCTCCAGGCTCGGTGCCGTTTCCCAGTTCGTCTACGAGCACCAACGAGTGCGGTCCAGCCCGGTCGTATGCGGCGCGCAATCCTCGCAGGTGTGCCGAAAACGACGAAAGGTCTGCGCTGATCGATTGTTCGTCGCCGATCACGCAAGCGATGTGCTCGAACCAGCCTATACGGGTCCCCGGCCCTGCAGGCACGGGGATGCCCGCATAAGCCAAAAGACAGAAGAGACCGACCGTTTTCAAGACGACCGTTTTGCCGCCCATGTTTGGGCCGGATATTATGAGCGCGTCGCACGCTTCGCCGACGGCGACGTCCAGCGGAACGGGCTTGTGAGCGATCAACGGGTGACAGCCGCGGTTGATGCGCACAAGGCGCTCGGCCGTCAACTCCGGACGCAAGGCGTGGCTGACCAGCGCCCAGCGCGCTCGTGCGCAGATGCTGTCGAGCCGGCGCGCGAGGTCAGCGTTCGCGCATAAGTCCTGCGCTCTGTCCGCCACCTGGGCGGAGAGCGCCGCGAGTATGCGCGCGATCTCCCGCTCTTCGGTCACTTCCAGCGCGCGTAGCCGGTTATTGGCTTCCACGGCAGCCAACGGCTCGATGTAGACGGTGCTGCCGGACGCGGATTGGTCATGCACTACGCCGCCGAACTCGCCGGCCGCTTCGACGCGTACCGGCACGACGTAACGCCCGCCGCGAACGGTGACGATAGGCTCGGAGAGCAGCTTGGCGGTGTTCGGGTTGCGAACGATTGCGGCGAGATGCTCGCGTACTTCATCGTGCAGCCCCTTGCGCCGGCGCCGCAGACGGCCTAACTCGGCTGACGCAACGTCGGCAACCGCACCGTCCTCTTCCAGCGAGCTGTGCAGCGCCAGCAAGAGGCTCGAAGTATCCGAGCGCGTCCGGGCCGCGGCCGTGAAACGCTTGAACTTGCGCCCGTGCTCGTCAGCCTTAGCCAACGCATCGCACAGGCGCCCCAGCGCGGCTTCAGCATCGGCCAAGCGCACCAGATCGGTCCCCGAGAGCGCGGCGCCCTTGTGCGCCCGACCTACCGTAGGCAAGACGTCGGTCGTGCCCTCAAGCGATGCGTCGCCTCCTGCCTGCAGGTAGGCGACCGCGTCTTCGACCAGCCGCAACTCCGTTTCGGCTGATTGGATGTCCGAGGCCGGCTGCAGGCATTCGACGGCTGCGCGGCCGGGCGTGCAGGTGGCATGCTGCGCCACCTGGCCTAGGACGATCGGAAACTCAAGCGCCGCAAGTAACGCCTCGTCGAACTTCACCGCCACGCGCTCAATCCAACAGATTGCGTAGGCGGCTGCGCACCGCGTCGACGTTGGCCTTGCCCCGGCTTTCACGCATCACTTGGCCGATCAAGAAGTCCAGTGCTTTGGCCTTTCCGCCACGATAGGCCGCAACTGACTCGGCGTTGTTGGCCACGACACCGTCGACTATGGCGGCGATCTCGGATGCATCGGAGGTCTGGCGCAGTCCGAGCTCGGCCACTAGCTCTTTGGGGTGGCGTCCTCCGGTGACGACCAAGTCGCAAACCTGCTTGGCAGCCTTCCCGCTGATGGCCCCGCTCTTGACCATCGCGATCAGTTCGGCGAGCTGAGCAGGCCGCATCGGCGAAGCGCTCAGCGTCAGCTCGTGCTGCTGCAGACAGCGCCGGACGTCCCCCATCAGCCAGTTTGCGGTCTGCTTAGCGTCGCCTGACGCCTTGGCAGCAGCCTCAAAGAAGTCTGCATCGGCGGGCTCCTCGGTCAATACCGAAGCGTCGTATGCGGACAGACCGTAGTCGGCTCCAAAGCGCGCGCGCTTGGCGGCTGGCAACTCCGGCAATTCCGCGCGCCAGCGATCGATGTCGGCGGCATCGATCGACAGCGGCATAAGATCCGGATCTGGAAAGTAACGGTAGTCGTGCGCCTGCTCTTTTGACCGCATGGAATGCGTGACGGCCCGCGTCTCGTCCCAGCCCCGCGTTTCCGCGACGATGGACCGCCCCTCGGCCATGCATCGACCCATGCGCTCGATCTCGAAGCCCAGTGCCTTGACCACCGAGCGAAACGAGTTCATGTTCTTGACTTCTGCCTTAACGCCAAGTTCGGCGCTGCCGGCCGGCCGGACGGAGACGTTGGCATCGCAGCGTAGCGAACCCTGATGCATTTTAACGTCGGAGACGCCGATGTGCGACAGAATACCCTTGAGTTCGATCAGGTACTCTTCCGCCTCGTGGGGTGAAGAGATATCGGGTTCGCTGACGATTTCCATAAGCGGAACGCCGGCGCGGTTGTAATCTATCAGGGTGTAGTCCGAGCGCGAGATCGCGGTTCCGGCATGCAGATTCTTACCGGTGTCTTCCTCGAGATGGATGCGGTTTAGCCGGATGCGTTTGCCCGAGCGCAGACTGATCGCGCCGCCCGTCGTCAGCGGCGCGTCATATTGCGAGATCTGATAATTCTTCGGCATGTCCGGATAGAAGTAATTCTTGCGGTCGAATTTCGACCTGGCCGAAACCGCGCAGCCAAGCGCGAAACCAGTCTTGCACAAATACTCAACGGCCCGGCGGTTGATCACGGGCAGAGTCCCGGGTAGACCCAGGCACACGGCGCAGACCAAGCTGTTCGGCGGCGCGCCGAACTCGTTGCGGCAGCCGCAAAACATCTTGCTGGCGGTCGACAATTCGACATGAACCTCGAGCCCTATCACCGGCTCGAATTCGACGATCTCATGCTCCGGGATCATCGTGCCGACACCTGAGGTCTGCGCGCGCGGGCGTGCCCCGTCGCTCGTTCGTATGCGTGCGCGACCCCGAGCATGCGCGCTTCTTCGAGCGCCGGCGCGACGATCTGCAGCCCGACCGGCAATTCGCCGACGTAACCGGCGGGCACTGACATCGCCGGAATGCCTGCCAGACTCATCGGGATGGTGAAATAGTCCATCAGGTACATGGCGACGGGATCTTGGGATTTGGCGCCTAGTTCGAACGCCGGGCAAGAGACCACCGGGCAAGCGATTACATCACAGGCTTGGAACGCCTCATCGAAATCGGCTTTCATCAGCGTACGGACTTTCTGCGCGCGGACGTAGTAAGCATCGTAGTAACCCGAGCACAGAGCGTACGTCCCGAGCAAAATGCGGCGTTTGACCTCAGGCCCGAACCCGGCGGCGCGCGTCTGATCGAACATCGCGTAGACGTCTTTGCCTTCATCGATCCGCAGGCCGTAGCGAGTGCCGTCGTAACGAGCGAGGTTCGACGAGCATTCGGCCGGAGCGATTAGATAGTAAGTGGCCAACCCGTATCTCGCGTGCGGCAGGCTGACGTGCACCATCTTGGCGCCAAGCGATTGCAAGTCCCGATAGGCCGCTTGGTAAAGGCCGCTCAACGCCGCATCGTTTGCCAGGCGCTCGTCAAAATCGTCGACCAGGCCGACGCGAACACCCCGCAGATCCGTGCGCAAGGCATCGGCGTAGCGCGGCACCGGAACGTCTAAACTCGTCGAATCCATCGGGTCGTAACCCGAGATGGCCTCGAGGGCATCGGCCGCATGGCGGACGTCTAGCGCCATCGGTCCGGCCTGGTCCAGCGATGAAGCAAACGCGATCATACCGTAGCGAGACACTCTGCCGTACGTGGGTTTGACGCCCACGATGTTGCAAAAAGAAGCAGGCTCGCGGATGGAACCGCCGGTGTCGGTCCCCACTGCCAGCGGCACGCAGCGCGAGCCGACCGTGCTGGCGCTGCCGCCGGAGGACCCGCCCGGCACCCGGCTCGGATCCCAGGGATTGTGAGTGGGGAAAAACGCGGAGTTTTCGCACGAAGACCCCATGGCGAACTCGTCCATATTGGTCTTACCGACGATCACCGCTCCGGCCGCTTCCAGCCGGTCGACGACTGTGGCGGAATACGGCGGGCGGAAATCGCGCAACATTCGCGAGCCGCAGGTCGTCAGCTGACCGCGGGTGCAGAATAGGTCTTTTACCGCCACGGGCACGCCCGCCAGCGAGCCGAGCTCGTCTCCGGCCGCGACCTTTGCGTCGATCTCGCCGGCTTTTGCCAGCGCTCGTTCGTGCAGGACCGTTATGTAGGCGCGAAGCTGCGGCTCAAGCCGATCGATCGACTGCAACGCCTCGGCGGTCACCTCGACGGCGCTGCGCTGCCTGCGCACTATCGCGTCGCGTATACCCTGCCCCGCCTCCATCGGTCAGCCTTCGAGTATGCGCGGCGCTTTGAAGTATGGGCCTTCTCGATCCGGCGCATTGCTCAGCGCTTCTTCATTGCTGAGACTGGCTCTGACCACATCGTCGCGGTAAACGTTGGAAAGCGGTATCACTTGCGCCATCGGATGCACGCGCGACACGTCGAGTGCCGAAAGCTCGTCGATGAAATCGAACAGGCGCGTGAACTGCGATCCGATGCGCGCCGACTCTTCGGCGGACAACGGCAGCCGGGCCAGCTTGGCCACATACTCGACATCGATTGGGACGTTGGCCATGTGCGTGTTCCTTACGCCGACTTTTTCAGTCGACCGTCACGGATTGCCCGCCGCTATGCCGGGTCGCGCTGCGACCCTTCAAACCGTGCGAGCACTTCGACATGCCCGGTGCCCGGGAACATGTCAAAGGGCGACACCGACGAGAGATGATAGCCCCCGGCGGCCAGCGCTTTGGCGTCGCGCGCCAAGGTAGCAGGGTTGCAGGATACGTACAGCAATCGCCGCACGCGTCCGTCGCCCAGCGCATTTAGGACTTCGGGGTCGCAGCCCTTGCGCGGCGGATCAAGAACTACAGCATCGGCTCCTGCGAGGAGGGAGCGCCCTCGTTCCCCCGCTAGCGCTTGCGCGACGTCGGCGCATTCGAACGCCGCGCACGCGACGCCGTTTTCAGCCGCGTTAGCCACGGCGTCGTCCAGCGAAGGCTTGAACGACTCGACTCCCGTGCTGGTCACGCCCTGCTTGGCCAGCAAAACACCGAACGTTCCGACGCCGCAATACAGATCCACGACGCGGCCGGCTCCGCGTAACGAGTCCACGACCCTTTGCGCCAGCAGCTCCAAAACCGGCGTGTTGATCTGAAAGAAAGAAGGCAGCCCCGCGCTAAGCGTCGCTCCGGCCACGTCCTCGCTGGTGGCGGGCGATCCCCACAGCACCGCTGTGCGCCGCCCGAATATGACATTTTCACTAGCAGGGTCCCAGTTGGAGAGCAGTCCAGACAATTCTGGAATGCTCGCGCGCACTCGATCGACCTCGCGCTGCAGCGACGCATTGGGCCGCGTGCTGTTGAACGACACGACCAGATCGCGGCGCGTCGTGCTGGCGCGCGCGACTATATGCCTGGAGTCGCGGAATATCTCGGGTTTACTGGCGGCGAGGCTGACCAGGCCCGCGATCGCGCGATTGAGGCGGGGCAAAGCGACCGGACAGCGTTCGATAGGGACGACCCGGTGGGAACGTGCTTCGAAGAAACCCAGACGTACGCGGCCGCCGATGAACCGCGCCACCAAGCTGACCTTGTTGCGATAGCCGCAAGTAGGGTCGTTTTGGGCGGCGACGACGGAATCCACGGGAGCATCGGTCAGGCCCCCGATGCGGGCTAGCGCGTGCGCCACCAGCCGGCGCTTCCAAGCCAGTTCGGCTTCACGCCGATAGTGCAGCGTCTGACAGCCGCCGCAGCGCGGGAACACCGGACAGTTAGCCGCAATGCGGTCCGGCGACGGAGTCTCGATGCGCGTTACGTGAGCCGTCGCGTAGTTGCGCTTGCGCGAATCGACGGAGATCATGACGCACTCGCCGGGAAGGCCGCCGGTCACAAACGCCACTAGCCCATCGACGCGTCCCACGCCCTGTCCGCTTTCGAGCAGGTCATCGAGGACGATGGGAACGGGGTCGACTTGCGAAGGGGTTTTAGCCGCGCCGTTGCTCGTCAAGAGTCCGCAGGAGTTGGTCGGCTTCGTCGATCAGCGCGCGGATGCGTCCACGCGTGGGGTCGTCCGGTTCGGGCTCAACCAGGAGCCGGACCAGCCAGTAGGCGCCAAGTCCTGCAGCCAGGAATGTGGCGGTCCACAAATACGGGTAGGGCCGCCTCATTCTCACCTCGCTTTCGCCCCGCAGGTCGACCTAACGCGAAACCTTTAGGTCCGTTCCGCGCCGTATCCTGGTTGCGGGACGACCGTCGATGGTTCTGCGTGCGGATAGGCTGCCAGCAGGCAAAGCGCGTGCGGGCTTGCGGCAAAGACGATGCGCCGGCCGTCTATATCAGCCACATGAACGGCTCCGCCGCCGAAAAGCGGCGTCGCCCCAACCAGTCGCAGCGTGCCGGCAACACCGCGCGTTCTTCGATCGAGCCATCGGGCAAACACTTGCATCATCGATCACACTCCTTGGGTTCCGTAGCTAGTAGCCGTGCGCAATGCTGACCGGCACAAGCAAATGCAGCGCTACCTCGCGGTCGTCAATCGTCAGGTGGGCCTTAACCGCATAGTTCGGGGCCTGGCCCGGGACGGCGCTTTCTTCAAGGCGCATGATACGCGGCGAGTTAGCGTCAAAGTTCGGTAGGCGTTCGGCGAATGCGGTCAAGGCGGAGCGGAGTACAGTCTCGGCGCCGGCAACGACCACGCTGCCGACGCACGCGCCAGACGCCAAGGAAGCGCCCAGCGCCGCTCCGGCCAGCGCGCTTACCGCCTCACCGTCGGCCGACACTACCACAGCGGCTCGGCCCGGAGCCGTCAGTGCCAAGCGCAAGACACCCGGCGGAAGGGCCGGTGACTCGACTAGCTCGTACGTGAGCCCCGCGGGGTCGACGCGCCGGCCCGTCAGCTCCCCCAGCCGCGCGCAGCCGGCTGCAATCGCAGCGGCTAAGACAGCCGCGGGCGACTCGTTTGCCGGCGCGGCGGCGTCGGGTGAAGCTCCGGCCGCGTCTGGCCGCTCGGCAGAGCCTCGACTGCGACCTGGTACCTGCTCAATGCCGGCGCGCCAGCGAAGCTGAGCCGAGCCGATCTCGCAGCTGCCTGCGGCGCCAGCCTCGCGCGGCTGATGCCCGGATGAACTGAGCACAGCGGCAGCATCCGGCACCGGTACGCTAGCCGACTGCGCGAAGCACTTAAGAAACCGCAACGCGATCGGTTCGACCAGCGCGCGCACGCGTCGACCGGCTCCTAATTTCGCCGGGTCTCCGTTGCCTCCGATGGCCGCATCAGCCAATGCGGCACCCAGACCGGGCTCGACATCGAGCCACCAAAGCAGATCGCCGCAACGAGACTCGTACCGCCATACCGCCTGCACCGCCGCCTCAGCCTCGAGTCGACATACGCAGCCGACCGGACGCTTGAGATAATCGGTCAGAGCTGCGCTCAACGATTGGTCGACCCGCCCTTGGGCGCAAGCGTCTTGAAGCGCGCGCCGAGCAGCGTCGGCGCTTTGCGCCGGCGCGTGCGCATGCGTTGCGGGCCGCGGATCGCTCGAAGCCGACATCGACGACTGCGATTGGCCCAAAGCAGCGACCAGGCGCGCGATGTCATCGTCGGTTAAGCGCGCCATTTGGCCTGCCGAGGCGATGAGCGCTCGAACCGCCGCTCGAGGCCGCGCCTGGCGCGCGCCCAGCGCAAGACGGTGATCTTTGCAGTTTCGCGGTCTGACGCGGCCGCCGTGGAACTCGCCGCCGCTTGCGCGGCGCTCGTTGCTGAGCGCTCGAGGAACGCCTGCACGGCGGCGCAGACAAACGGTGGCCAAGCGGTCCTGGCTTTCATCGCCGCACCGGATTGCATGGCCCGCGCGATGATTGTGCGCTGCTCGGTGCGGTAGCGCTCGACCGACAAACTAGCCGCCCTGACGGCGGCTTCCGAGCGGCGCTGCAGCAGCCGCAACGTTTCAAGCGTGGCGGGGCGGCTCACCGATAGGATGCCATCGTTTGGCCCAAAGGAGCGCCTGCACGCACTATGATCTGGGAGCGTTCGGGCCCAACCGAGACGAACGCGCCAGGCACAGCCAGGGCGTCTTCTATAAAGCCGACGTAAGCGCGAGCCGCCGAAGGCAGATCCTTCCACAGCCGCACGCCGCTGGTCGATTCCCGCCAGCCGGCCAATTGCTCGTATCGCGGCCGCGCGCCCGCCTCGATGGCGATCGGTATCGAGCCGCCGCCTTGCTCGTATTGGGTGCACACGGTCACAGTCTCGAGATCATCCAAAACGTCGAGCTTCGTCAGCGCCAGGTGCGTCACGCCGTTGACCGCTACGGCGTACCGCAAAGAGGGTATATCCAACCACCCGCATCTGCGCGGCCTGCCCGTTACGACGCCGAACTCAGCCCCCCGCGCACGCAGCGCTTCTCCCTCGAAGCCCATGAGCTCCGTAGGAAAGGGGCCGGCGCCGACTCGGGTAGTATACGCTTTTACCACGCCGATGACGTGTTCGACGTCTTTGGGGCCGAAGCCAAGTCCCGCGCCGGCGCCCCCGGCAACCGTCGAGGAGGACGTGACGAACGGGTAGCTGCCTAAAGCTACATCGAGCATCGTCCCCTGCGCCCCCTCGGCGATGATGCGCGCGCCGGCGTGTAGCAGTCCGTGCAGCATGCCCACGGTGTCGCAGACCCGCGGCAAAACGCGCGGCGCGATCTCGCGCAAGTGCGCCAGCGCCGCATCTATGTCCAAACGAACGCCAATCCTGTCGAGCCCCGCCTGGCGGCGCTCAAAAAAAGCCCGGCAGCCGCTGACGTCGCGTAGCCGGCCTGCGGTCAATCCCAGGCGTGCGACTCGGTCCGCATACGCTGGCCCAATGCCGTTTCCCGTCGTGCCAAGCTTGTCGGCGCCCAGCTCTTTTTCGTTCGACCGGTCGATCTCGACGTGGTACGGCATGATCAAGTGCGCTTGGTCGGAAAGCCAGACCCCCGAGGTGTCTACACCGGCGGCGTCGAGTGCGTCCAGCTCGGCTACAAGGCCGCCGGGCGACACCACGGTGCCGGGACCGATGATGCAGTGCTTGACTCCGGCGATTACGCCGCTCGGTATGATGCGCAGTTTGTACGTCTTCTCGCCCACCCGCACCGTATGGCCGGCGTTTGCACCGCCGCCAAAACGAGCGACCGCATCCGCGCCTACGGACAGAAAGTCTACGATGCGCCCTTTGCCTTCATCCCCCCATTGAAGGCCGACGACAATCGTTACCGACATCCGCGCCTGGTCATTTGGCGGGATTCCAAGCCGGCAGCCGCGGCGCGTGCATGACGCGGTCGCGAACCAGTTCGGTGAATAAGGCGCACGCCCACCCGAAGTTGGAGCGCGTGTACCGCGCCGGGTCGTCGACGTCAAAAGACTCGTGCAGCAGATGATCGCCCACATCCGAGGCGGCAAGCTCGCGCAGCGTCATGTTTAGCTCTGCCGGATCCTGCGACGTCAATCCCTGCATGATCAAAGCAAGCGGCCAGACGTACCCATGCGGCGTGTGCGGGCTGCCGATGCCGCTAGCCGCGGCGCCTGCAAAGTAAAACGGGTTGGAAGCCGACAGAACGAACCGCCGCGTGTTTTGATAGATCGGGTCGGTTGCTGAGACGTAGCCGAAGTAAGGGATCGAGAGGAGATTGGGAATGTTCGCATCGTCCATGAGGTTTGCATGGCCCAAGCCATCGACCTCAAAGGCATAGATGTAGCCGAAAGGCGGCTGGTAAACGATTCCGTAAGCGTTGATGCCCTCGATGATGCCCGCTCGAAGTCGCGCCACACGGGCGGCCTGCGCGCGGTCATGCCACACTAAATCTTCGATGTCTACCAGTTCGGCCAGACCGGCGGCTGCGAACATCTCTTCTGGTATATTATAGCCGTATTGCGTCCGATCATCGCTCGCGCGGAAGCCGGTCCAAACCATTCCGGTGTAGGCGGTCGGTTTTCCGACCCCGCCGTTTTGCAGCTGCGCATGGCGGTAGCGCGAGTGGCCGTGATCGAGCTCCAGCTCCATGAGACCGACGGCCCGCTCGTATCCTATTTTGACGGCAGGCGTCAATGCGGCGGCGTCTGCGGTACGCTTCCAATAGGTCCAGGCCAGCATGATGGGATAGATCAGAGAATCAAGTTCGTATTTCTCTTCGGTGACGCGATAATCGCGGTTGAACGCGTTGGCGTATGGGTCGACCGCGATGTCCTTGGCTTGGCGAGCGATCAACCCGCGGAGCATCGTGCGCACCTCGGGGTCGTCCGCGAAGAACAGGTACGGGCGCATTTGGGCGCTTGAATCGCGCAGCCACATGGCACCGATATCGCCGGTTATCACGTAGGTCGTCTGATCCGGCTCGATGCTGACGTCGTAGCGCAGCGTCGACAGCATGCACTGCGAGTAGAGCTGGCCGGTCGCTGCATCGCCGCCGTAGAACTCTGCCGCACCGCGCGAAATCGCGTCGACCCTGTTGGCGTTCGCCGGCAGCGCCGCTGCAAGGACGCAAACGGCGAGAGCGATCTGCAAACCAAATGCGCGCACGCAGCGTCGTTCGCCCAATCACCGGCGCGTCTTTTTCTAAAGACGCCCTCGCCTATTCGGGCCAGCGGATAAGGACGCGGCCGCCGGTATCCGGGCTGCCGCTCACGCCGAGCGACCCGCCGTGAGCTTCCACCAGCAGCTGGGAGATGGCCAGACCCAAGCCCTTTCGACCTCCCGGGCCTGCGGCAAACGGCCGCCCGACGGACCGCAAGGTGTTGCGATCGAACCCTGCGCCGTCATCGCACACGCGCAAGTCGCACGTTCCGCTGCCCGCACGGATCTGCACTTCGACCACGCCGCCGTCACGGGCGTAGCGCACAGCGTTGTCGAGCAGATTGATCAAGACTTGGAGCATTCGCTCGCGGTCTATGTTGGCAGCGCCTGCCCCTTTGACGCGCAGGCGAATCTTTCGCCTATCCGCGCGCTCGGCGACGGTGCGCCAAGCGAGTCTTACGAGCCCGGCCAGCGCCACTTGTTGGCGATGCAACTTCAGGTTGCCGGCGCTCCAGGCGCCGACGTCGATCAGGCCGTCGACTAGCCGATTCAGGCGCCGCGCCTCGTCTGCCACGACTGATAGGTAGCGCAAACGCTTTTGTTTTGAAAGCGCCGTGCCATCGCGCAGGCGCTCGACGTATCCGGAGATCGACGTGAGCGGAGTACGCAGCTCGTGCGTCACCGCCGCTAAGACGACGGCCCGCCGTTGCTCGACCCGGGCAACCACCGCGGCTCCGCGCACCGCATGAAGCAGCCCCGGCAGCGGTCGCTCCCGATCGACGGGCTCTACCACCGTCCAACCTGCGCGCACGCTGACGTGCAGCGGAAGGATGCGAGCGCGCTCGAGCTCATCGAGCGCCGTCTGCACGGCGATCCGCAGCCGAGCGGCTGCGATGCCTAGATCGGCGTCCGGGGTTTTTGGCCTCAAGCCGGGCGCAACCGCGCGGCCGAGCAGCAATGCCACGAACCAGGACGCCCCTGGACCGGCTGCGATCGCGTCGTGACGGCGCAATGCGCTGCCTATGGACGCGCGCAGCGAAGCTGCAACTGTTCGCTTGCAGATGGCGCGGATGTTCGTCGCGTCGGGACGGGACGGTCGCGGTAAACCGCCCAACTCGATGTACAGCAGCGGCGCCGCCCGACGCATTTCGGCAAGCCTGCGCAGCGGCGGACCTAAAGAGCGGATCTCCGGGATGCGTGTTAGCGCCGCGCGGCGCTCCGACACTGCCGGCACTTCAGGGAGCCGGCGCCGTCAGCTTATAGCCGAGGCCATGAACGGTGTGAAGGTAGCGCGGACAGCGGGCGCTGTCGCCGATCGCGCGGCGGATGCGGCGCACGTGAACATCCACCGTGCGAGGATCGCCCTCGAAATCGTAACCCCAGATCGTCTCGATCAACTGATCGCGCGAGAACACGCGACCCTCATTGCGCAGGAGAAGCCAAAGGACGTCAAATTCGCGGGGTTTGAGCGAAACGGCTCGACCGCCGACCGTCGCTTCGCGGCGCTCGACATCCATGCAGATGTCGCCGACCGTCCGCGCTCGACCCGCGGACGGCGGCGCGCAGCCGCTGCGCCGGATGATCGCCCTGACGCGGGCCAACAGCTCGCGCGTGGAAAACGGCTTGCTGATATAATCGTCGGCGCCCAACTCAAGGCCGACGATCCGATCTATCTCTTCGCGCCGGGCCGTCAGGAAGATGATCGGCGCGGCCGTATGCTTGCGCATCTCGCGGCAAACCTCGAAGCCGTCCAGACCCGGCAACCCCACGTCGAGAATGATGACATCGGGAGCATGGCTCCTAAAGCTCCGCAGGGCCGCCATGCCGTCGGACGCGCCGCTGACGTCGAACCCTTCGGCCGTCAACGTGTCGCGCACCAGTTCCACAATGCGCGCATCATCATCGACTACTAGCACGCAACCTCGTCCGGCCGGCGCCGCCGCCGCTGGTTTCACGTTTGCAGCGTGGCCCAAGCGGCCATCAACGGCCCGCCACTGCCGTTGCGCCGGTATGAATGGAGCAAGACGCTTCCACAACGCGTGCACGCGCTGGCACACGCGATCGAGGCGCCGGGTATCCCGTGGGCGCGCAATTGGCCGATGATGGCCGCGCCCAAGTCGAGCGCCCAGCTGTCGTCTCGGCCGCTGGGCGCGCGCAGGGCGACTACCGGCAGCCGCGCACCCGGCAGATCGGCGAATTGAACGGCTACCTCGGGGCCCACTTCGAAACAGCACGGCCGCAGGTGCGGTCCGATCGCCGCGCGCAGGGTCGATGGGCCTGCGCCGATCCGGCTCAGTTCAGCGACGGCGTTGTTGATGACGCCAGCCGCCACCCCGCGCCAGCCCGCGTGCACGAGCGCGACCGCCCGGCATCCCGATGCGGCGATCCAGACCGGAGCGCAGTCAGCGCTCACTACTGCCAGGGCTTCGCCCGGAGTTTGCGTCCAGACACCGTCAGCATCGACGGATTGTGATCGCTCCAAAGTCTCGGCGCGCAGCACCAGTGCACCGTGCACTTGATTCGGGCGGCGCAGCGCAGACCCGACCGGCTGGCCGCAACGGCTCAGCCAAGCCAAAATCTCACGATCGCAACGGCCGTCGACCGGCGCAGGACTCAGCATGCCGACCGCGCCGGTGCCCGCTAGAGCGCTCACAATGATAGCGTCGCCGCCGGTTTGGGTTCTAACGTGGACGAAGCCGCCGCCTAAGTCAAGCTCCGCTGCAGCACGACCCGACTTCGGAACGCCGGCCGTCAAGTAACTTCGTGGAGCCCGACGCCGACCGGTCCGCGCTCTTGCGCGCGTCGGCGCAGGGCGCGAGCTATGTGCGGCGCCGAAAATCCGAGCCGCTCTAAGCGCCGCGCCAGTTGCCCGTAGCGGTCTTGGGGGCGCGTTGCCTCCAACTTCGCCAGCGCACGATCGATGCGGGTCTCTTCGTCGTCATCGAGTTCGTCGAGCACTTCTCGGGCCAGCTCGCTCTCGATCCCATGGCGCAGAAGTTCGTGGAGCAGGCGCATGCGGCCGACCGCCTTGCGATCCAGCGCATTCTTAACGTGCAACTGGGCAAACGTACGATCGTCGAGATAGCGTCGGCGCTCGCATTCTCTTATCGCTTCTTCGATCGCGTCCGCAGCGTAGCCCCGATCTCGCAATTTCTGGCGCAGCTGAGCTTTGCTCAGGCGCCGCACCGAAAGAAGGCGCACCGCGGCAGGAATCGCCGGATTACCTGTCTGGACGGTGCCGCTGGGCTCGGCCACGTGGGTGCGCTATTCCGCCACTACCGCGTACCTTGCGCTGCCGTTTTCGCCCACCGCGTGCGGCTTGGCGATCAAAACACGGATCTTGTCCTCGATCTCGGCGGCGATCTCGGGATGTTCCTCGAGATACGCTTTGGCGTTCTCGCGCCCCTGACCGATCCGCAGATCACCGTAGGTATACCAGGAGCCGCTCTTGCCCACGATGTTGCGCTCTAACCCGACGTCGATGAGCGAGCCGCTCTTGCTTATGCCTTTGCCGTAGGTGATGTCGAACTCGGCCATCTTAAACGGCGGCGCTACTTTGTTCTTGACGACCTTGACCCGGGTGCGGGAACCTACGACGTCGGTGCCGACCTTGATCGACTCCAGGCGGCGGATGTCCAACCGCACGGAGGAGTAAAACTTAAGCGCCCGGCCGCCGCTCGTGGTTTCCGGGCTTCCGAACATTACCCCGACTTTCTCCCTGATCTGGTTGATGAAGATCATAGTCGTTCGAGACTTGCTTATGGCGGCGGTCAGCTTGCGCAGCGCCTGCGACATCAACCGCGCTTGCAGCCCGACGTGCGCGTCGCCCATGTCACCTTCGATCTCGGCCTTGGGAACGAGCGCGGCGACCGAGTCGACGACGACCACGTCGACAGAGTTGGACCGAACTAGCATCTCGGCGATGTCCAACGCCTGCTCTCCCGTGTCTGGCTGGGAGACGAGCAGATCGTCGAGATTGATACCTAAGCTGCGGGCGTAGGCCGGATCCAAAGAGTGTTCGACGTCGATGAAAGCGGCTATGCCGCCGGCCTTCTGTGCTTCGGCAATGCAATGCTGGGCCAGCGTCGTCTTGCCCGATGACTCCGGTCCGTATATCTCGACGACGCGGCCGCGCGGCAAGCCGCCCACTCCCAGTGCAAGATCCAGGGCTATGCTGCCGGTCGAGATCGTCTCGATCTGCATGGCCGCCGCCGCCTCGCCCAACTTCATGATCGAGCCCTTGCCGAATTGCCGCTCGATCTGCGCGACCGCGTTATCCAGGGCCTTCTCTTTATCCGACACCGCGTTCTCCTATCGAACGGAAGAGGTAGCGCGTCAGAACAGGGCTTCGACGTACGAAGCCGCGTCGAACGCGTTGAGTTGATCGACCTTCTCGCCGAAACCGACGTACTTGACCGGCAGATCGACTTGGTCCATGATTGCGACGATTATCCCACCTTTGGCGGTACTGTCAAGTTTGGTCAAGACGATGCCGCTGATACCTGCGGTTTCGTGGAACAGCCGCGCCTGAGAAAGCGCGTTCTGGCCGGTCGTCGCGTCGAGCACCAGCAGGGTCTCATCCGGTGCGCCTTCGACCGCGCGGCCGATGATGCGTCGTATCTTCTTCAACTCTTCCATGAGGTTGTGTTTGGTCTGCAGCCGTCCTGCCGTGTCGATGAAAACGATATCGGTGCCGCGCGCTTTAGCCGCCGCCAGCCCGTCGAACACGACCGCGGCCGGATCGGCGCCTTCCTTATGCCTAACGATGTCAGCGCCGCTGCGTTTTGCCCATATCTCGAGTTGCTCGCAAGCCGCGGCGCGAAAGGTGTCCCCAGCCACGAGCAGTACCGACCGGCCGCGCGCACGCTCCTGCGCCGCCAGCTTTCCGATCGTCGTAGTTTTGCCGGAGCCGTTGACGCCGACGACTAAGACGATGTGCGGTTTGCGCTGCCAGGCGGCCGGCCCCATCTTGGGATGCTTGAGATAGTCGGCGACGTCGCTGCGAAAGACCCGGATAACGTCGCCGGCTGCCCGCAAGTTCTGTTGGGCCGCAGCGATCTTGAGCTGACCGACGATTTTCTCGGTCGTGGCCACCCCGAAATCCGCGCCGATCAGCGTTTCTTCGAGCTGTTCCCAAAAGTCTTCGTCGACGAGTTGGCGCCCCAGCAGGGCGTTGAAATGGCCGGCAAGTTCGTTGCGCGTCTTGGTCAGACCGGCACGAAACGACGACAACCACTTCATCGAGGTGGCCCTTTCGGCGCGCCGGATCGTTTAACTTGCCGGTTGAGGCGCCTGCGGCTTCTTACGGACGTACTTTTGCTTTACGTTGGGGTCGCCTTCGCGGTAGCCCATGTCGATGTGCATGGCTTTGAGTTTCACGCGCAAGCGAATCACGGCTTGGGCGTGGATCTGCGAGACGCGCGATTCCGAAACATCCAAAACGCTCTTGATCTCTTTAAGCGTCAAGCCCTCGAAGTAGTAAAGCGAAATCACCGTGCGCTCTTGCGGCGGCAGGCTGTCGACGGCTTGCGCCAGCCCGACCTTGACCTCCGTGCCTTCCAGCACGTGCGTCGGCCCAGGGCCCAGGTCTTTTAAGGTGTCCAACAGCGACACGTCATGTCCGCGCTCGTTGGGCATGAACTCTTCCAACGACAGGATCGACGTGCTTCGTACTTTGAGCAACAGCGTATGGTACTCTTTGACCGTAATGAGCAAGGCGGCCGCGACTTCTTCATCTTCTGGCACGCGGCCGAGCGCGGTCTCCAACTCGGAAAAAACTCTTTCGAGCTCGCGCGCTTTCTGCCTGACGGCGCGCGGCACCCAATCCATCGCCCGCAGCGCATCGAGTATAGAACCGTTTATTCGGGTTATGGCATAGGTCTCGAACTTCACGCCGCGGGCATCATCGTACTTGCTGATCGCATCGATGAGACCTAAGATCCCTTCGTTGATCAGATCATTTATGTCGACGTGCGGCGGCAGGTTTATGGAAATGCGCCCGGCGACGTACTTCACCAAGTGAAGGTACTTATGTATGACTTCCTGGCGCGTAAGGACCGCGCCGGCGATGACGCATTTTGCGTTGGATCTGGTCGAGCCGATCATTTCGCGACCGCGCCGTCCGTCGAACGGCGGCCGTAAGCGACAGCTCCTCTGCCGTCGAGCAGCTTTGCGACCGCCTCACGGCTAAAGCGGTATTGCCCGCCCGGCGTCTTGATCGCATCGACCAACCCTTCGCGTGCCCAGCGACGCACCGCCGCGTTGGTCATGTCGAGCAGACGTGCTACCTGACCGGATGTAAGCCAAGTCTTTCCGTTAAGGATTTTCGTTTCCATAAGGTGACTTTTATTACTTTTTTTACGCTTTTAACCTTTTGTTTCGTTTTTCCAGTAATTTCTTTATTTTCCAAAACGAACGTCAGTTCGCTTTTGTGCGCTTTGCGCGGAGGATTGACTGCGGCGCAGCGTCAAACGCAGTGCTCGATTCCACCCGCACCTTCTCATTATGGAGACGCGCAGACACTTCATGACCGCTACGACCTCTTCTATCGTGTCCGTCGGCACGTGGTTGGCCATCGGCTGCGGGCTGGCCGCCATCGTTTACGGCGTGTATCTCATCGCCTGGATTTTAAAGAAGTCGCCCGGCAACGCGCGCATGCAAGAAATCGCGGCCGCGATTCAAGAGGGCGCCATGGCCTACATGAAGGTCCAGTACCGGACCGTCGCAATCGTCGCGGTGATCCTGGCGGTCATCATCGGCATAGCGCTGTCGTGGGAGGCCGCGGTCGGCTTTATCGTCGGTGCCATACTGTCCGGCGCGACCGGCTTTATCGGGATGTCCGTTGCCGTTCGAGCAAACGTCCGAACCGCCGAAGCCGCGCGTGGGGGGCTGGGTTCGGCGTTCGCCGTCGCCTTCCGCGGCGGGTCGGTAACCGGCTTGCTCGTGGTCGGGTTGGGCATTATCGCGGTGGCAGGTTACTTCGCCCTCATGCATCGCGTTTACGGCGACGACTTGCGCAGTGCTCTCAACGCCATGGTCGGCCTGGGTTTTGGCTGCTCCTTGATTTCGGTGTTCGCGCGTCTGGGCGGGGGCATTTACACTAAAGGCGCCGATGTGGGCGCGGATTTGGTAGGCAAAGTCGAAGCCGGCATCCCCGAAGACGATCCGCGCAACCCGGCCGTCATTGCGGATAACGTGGGCGACAACGTGGGCGACTGCGCCGGAATGGCCGCCGACCTCTTCGAGACGTATTGCGTAACCACGATCGCGGCCATGCTCTTGGGCGCGCTCGTGTTCCATGCAAATCCCGACCTGGCTTTGGCGTCAGTGATGTTCCCGCTGGCTTTGGGCTCAATATCGATTATCGCATCGATCATCGGCACGTGGTTCGTGCGCATTCGCGGCACGAACATCATGGGTGCCATGTACGTCGGCTTAGCGGTCGCCGCCGTCATTTCGGCTATCGTCTTCTGGTTCGCCACCGGTCACATCATGGCCAACGCAGACGCAGCGACCGGAGGAACGGGACAGTATCTTCCTTGGAAACTGTGGGTGTGCGGACTCATCGGCCTGGCGATCACCGCCCTCATGGTCATCATCACCGAGTACTTCACCGGCACGCAGTACGGCCCGGTCCAGGGCATCGCGAGCGCGTCCACCACGGGTCATGCGACCAACATCATCACCGGGCTGGCGGTGTCTATGAAGTCGACGACGCTGCCGATGCTGACGATAGTCGTGGGCATTCTCGTCTCGTTCGCTCTGTCCGGCTTGTACGGTGTGGCGATCGCCGTCATGGCGATGCTCTCGATGGCCGGCATCATCGTCGCGCTCGACTCCTACGGCCCGATCACGGACAACGGCGGCGGCATCGCAGAGATGGCCCACCTAGGCCCGGAAGTCCGAGCGATCACGGACCCGCTCGACGCCGTCGGCAACACGACCAAGGCGGTGACCAAGGGTTACGCTATCGCATCGGCGGCGCTGGCTGCGATTGTGTTGTTCGCCTCCTTTCAGCAAGAACTCATCGAGGCAGCCGGCAGCGGCGCACGTGGACTCGTCTTCGCGCTCGACAACCCGTACGTGCTGGCAGGTCTGCTGGTCGGCGGCTCCCTGCCCTACCTTTTCGCCGCCTTGTGCATGGAAGCGGTTGGGCGCGCCGGCGCGGCCGTCGTCGAGGAAGTTCGCCGGCAGTTCCGCGAGATCGCCGGAATCATGGAAGGCACGGGCAAGCCGCAGTACGGCCGCTGCGTCGATATCGTCACTAGGTCGGCGCTGCGACAGATGATCCTGCCGGCGCTCATTCCGGTCTTTACGCCCATAGTCATAGTGCTGCTCGGCGTCTTCCACGTCTTTGCCCCCCAGAACGCAGCCCTCTTGCTGGGCGGAGTCCTGGTCGGCTCGATCGTCACCGGCCTATTCGTCGCCGTCTCGATGACGTCGGGCGGCGGAGCTTGGGACAACGCCAAGAAGTTTATCGAAGACGGAAACTATGGGGGGAAGCGCAGCCCGGCCCATCAAGCGGCTGTGACGGGCGATACGGTCGGGGACCCGTACAAAGATACCGCCGGGCCGGCCATAAACCCGATGATCAAGGTGCTCAACATCGTATCGCTGCTGCTCGTGCCGTTTCTGCGCTGAGCCGCCAAAGCCAAAGCCGCCTCCGCGCGACGAACCGCTGACCGGCGCAGCCGGCGCAATGTATTGCGCCGGCCGTTCGTTTCTTTAACGCTATGCAAAACGTCCACCGAGCAGCCACTTCAAGCGCCTCCCGCCGAGCCGTCTTAGTGACCTTCGCGGCATTGACCGCAGCTGCGGCTCTGGCCGGCGCCGTGACGCCGGCCTTTGCCGACGCTCACGACCAGGAGCGCCAGATCGGCCAGCAAGTGTATAACGACTTGCGAAATAAAAATCAGATCATCGACCAGTCGCCCTATTATCCGGTGCTGCGCGCGGTCGGCAAGCGCATCTCGGATGCGGCGGCGCCGCATTGGTACCCGCTCAACTTCATCATCGTCAAAGGCGCCCAAGCGAACGCTTTTTCCGTACCCGGTGGGAACGTCTACGTCAATGAGGCGCTGCTGAAGACGGCGGCCAACGAAGACGAGCTGGCCGGCGTGCTCGGCCACGAAACGGGCCATCTAGTGCTTGGCCACGTGATGGATCGCATCCATAAAGCACAGCAGTACAATCTGATCGGAGGAATCTTGGGCATTTTCGTGCACTCGCAAGGCCAAGCGATGATGCTCAACTTCCTGGCGAATTACAGCTTCTTGAATTTTAACCGCGCCCAAGAGTATCAGGCGGATCACGAGGGAGCAATTCTATCCGCCCGCGCGGGCTACAATCCGTGGGGCGAGATCTGGTTTTTCAACAAGTTGGAAAAACTGTACGGGAACGCTGGGTTCGAGCAGTACGTCCAGGATCACCCTTCGAGCAGCGACCGCATATCACGGCTGCGCGGGTTCATCCAAAGCGATCCGGGGCAGTTTGGACGATACCATGACGTGATGCCGGCGAGCAAAGCCCTGCGCACGTCCGACGGATCCGGCACTCACTTGGTCATCACCCAATAACGCGCTCCTAGGCGCTGCCAGTACTGCCCGTTCTAACCCACATGGTAAAGGCCGCGACCAAGCAAGTCGCGGCCTTACGATTTCGTCGCGAACTATTTGACTTCGACCTTGGCGCCCTGCTCCTCGAGTTTGGCCTTGATCGAGTCCGCCTCTTCTTTGGTCACGCCGGTCTTCACCGCTTTGGGAGCGCCTTCGACGAGGTCTTTAGCTTCCTTGAGGCCTAGGCCCGCCACGATTTCGCGAACGGCCTTGATGACGTTGATCTTCTTCTCGCCCGCGGCGGTCAAGATCACGTCAAACTCGGTCTTGGCTTCCGCCGCAGGGGCCGCCGCTCCGGCAGCAGGCGCCGCCGCCGCTGCCACCGGGGCCGCCGAAACGCCGTACTTGTCTTCCAGCGTCTTTACCAGCTCGGCGAGTTCCAGCACCGTGAGCTTGTCGATCTGATCTACGATTTCCGTTAGAGCCATTATTCCATTCCTTTCGATGCGCGCGCGGTCAGGCGGCGGCGGGTTCCGGTGACGATTCGGGTGGTGTTTGGGGTCCTTGCTTCTGATCGCGGATCGCCTCGAGCAGCTGAGCGAGCTTTCGCAGGTTGCCGCCGAGCACTGAGACGACTCCGTGCATCGGGGATTGCAAGCTGCCCACCAGTCGCGCGAGCAGTTCTTGACGCGGCGGAACCTTAGAAAGCGCCTCGATCTTGTCGGCATCGAAGAATTCGCCGTCCACGAGCGCCGCTTTGACCCGCAGCTTCTTTGATTCCGTTGCGAATTGCACGAGCGCTTTGGCCGGCCCCACGGGATCGCTGCCGGCGAACGCCACACCCGTCGGGCCTTCGAGCACGTCTTTGAGCTTGGCTAGGCGATCTTGACCGGCCGCCAAGCCGAACAAAGTGTTTTTAATGATCGCGTAAGCCGCGGATTCCTTGCGCAACGCATTGCGCAGCGTGCGCAGCTCGCCCACGGTCAAGCCGCGGAAGTCCGTGAAGAACACGTTCGGGTGGCCCTCGATCCGCTCGCGAAGCGCGCCGATAGTCGCGTCCTTCTTTGCCGTTGGCATCAGCTTTCGTTCACCTCTCTCACGCACGCCGCAAAGCGCAACGGGCGCTCTCGATTTCTCGAGAAAGCGCCCGCGCATTCCGACCGGGCAGGCTCAAGCCGCCACGGTGATTTGTCGCTTTACGCTTCCTCGGCAGGCCCCTTACGGATTTAGCGCGGCCCGAGCGGGCTGCGACCTGCGGTCATCGGAGTCTAAAGCGCCCGCCAGGGACCGGTCATGACAGTAATGCCCGTCGGCGCCTTGTCTAGTCGGTTTCGCTAGGCGGCGGCTTTCAGCCTGGCCGGGTCCACCCGCACGCCAGGACTCATCGTCGCGGCCAACGTCACGCTGCGAAGATAAGTCCCTTTGGCAGACGACGGTTTTGCGCGGACGATCGCATCCATCAGCACGTTGAGGTTCTCGAGCAGGGCCGCATCTGCAAATGACGCCTTGCCTATTATGCAGTGCACGATAGCCGCCTTATCGATGCGATATTCCACTTTTCCGCCCTTGATCTCGCTCACTGCCTGGCGCACGTTCGGCGTCACCGTCCCCACCTTGGGATTGGGCATGCGCGCCGCTAGGATGCGGCCCAGGTTCGAACCGACGGCTCCCATCATGTCAGGCGTGGCGACAGCTATGTCGAAATCGTTCCAGCCGCCTTTGACGCGATCGATGAGGTCCTGGTCCCCGACCACGTCGGCGCCAGCCTCCAATGCTTCTTTCGCCTTCTCACCTTTGGCGAAAACGATGACGCGTTTGACCTTGCCCGTGCCGTGAGGCAGCACGACGGTACCGCGCACGTTCTGATCGCTCTTTTTGGGATCGATTCCCAGGCGGATGTGCACTTCGACCGTCTCGTCGAACTTCGCCTTAGCCGCCGCCTTGACCATCTCGATCGCGCGCGTGCTGTCTACCGCACCCTGGTCGCCCATGGCCGCCACGCTCGCCCGATACTTCTTTCCCGGTCTAGGCATAGTCGCGTCCTTCCTTACTATCCGACTTAACCGACTTCGACGCCCATCGAACGCGCCGTCCCAGAAACGATTTTAACTGCTGCGTCGATGTCGTTGGCGTTGAGATCGGCCATCTTCGCCTGCGCGATCTCGCGCACTTTGTCCATCGAAATTTTACCGACTTTCTTGCGGTTGGGCTCGCCGGAACCTTTTTCGACGTTTGCCGCCTTCTTTATCAGTTCGGCCGCGGGCGGGGTCTTGAGCACGAACGTGAACGAGCGGTCTTCGAAGATGGAGATGACCGCGGGGATTATCTGCCCAGCCTGACTGGCCGTCCGCTCGTTGTAGGTCTTGCAAAACTCCATGATGTTTATGCCATGCTGGCCGAGCGCCGGCCCGACCGGCGGCGCGGGCGTGGCTTTGCCCGCCGGGCATTGCAACGTAACCTTGGCGACGAGTTTCTTGGCCACCGCTTACACCTTTTCGACTTGATAGAACTCGAGCTCGACCGGGGTTTCCCGGCCGAAAATCGAGATGAGCGCGCGCAGCTTCTCCTTTTGGGGGTCGATGTCATCGACCGCGCCCGTGAAATCGAAGAAGGGCCCCGAAGTGACCTTGACTCGATCGCCTTTTTTGAAGTCGATCTTCAGCTTGGGCGTTTCGATGCCCATCTGCTTGAGGATCGTCTTCACTTCTTTTTCGACCAGCGGCAGAGGCTTTTCACCGGCTCCCGGCGATCCGACGAAACCCGTGACGCCTTGGGTGTTGCGCACGACGTACCACGAGCCGTCGGTCATCTTCATTTCGACGAGCACGTAGCCGGGATACACTTTTTTCTCTACCTCTTTGCGCTTGCCATCTTTGAACTCGACCTCCTTGTCCATTGGCACCAGCACGCGGTAGACGAAATCTTGCATGTTCATGGACTTGATGCGTCGCTCGAGGTTGGCTTTGACCTTGTTCTCGTAGCCGGAATAAGTGTGGATGACGTACCACTTGCGGTCGGGGTCGACTGCCTGTTCGGGAGCTGCGTCTTGGATACCGGCCGGCGCGATATCGCTTTGAATGTCTTCTTTCACTTCTATTGCCCCGACGCTCCGAACAGGTGCGACACTATGTAGCTTATCAGCGAAGTCCATAAAGCGACCACCACGACCAGACCGACTGTGACGATCGTCGCCGAGACCCACTCGTCTTTGCTGGGCCACGTCACGCGCTTCATCTCCGAGACCAGCGCCCTGAAATTCGACTGCATGGCGCGCCAACGCCGTTGCCCTTCGATGTCGCGCGCATCCGCGGCGGCCGTCTTGACCTTGGCCACCGGCTTGTCACTGCCGTTTGCGGGCAGTTTCCCCGGCGAGGTTATCCGTTTCACATGGATCCTTTTGGAGTCGAGCCCATCTGCTCGAGCGCTTCTATTCGTGCAGGGCGGACAGGACTCGAACCTGCAACACCTGGTTTTGGAGACCAGTACTCTACCAGTTGAGCTACCGCCCTATCTCGGTGGTTTGTCTGCGCTATGATAACCGCGGGCCTTGCGGTCCGTGCCCAGCATTTACGCTAGCGGGTCTCCTTGTGCCCCGTGTGATGCCTGCACCATCTGCAATACTTGCTCAACTCTAGCCGGCCCGACGTGTGCTGGCGGTTCTTCATCGATGTATAGTTACGCCGCTTGCAGTCGCCGCACGCCAACGTGATGATGACGCGGTTTTCCTTTTTGGCCACGCCCTTATTCCGTCACCTTGGTGACGACGCCGGCGCCGACGGTGCGGCCGCCCTCGCGGATGGCAAAGCGCAGGCCTTCCTCGCACGCGATCGGCGTTATCAACTCCACGCTGATCCGCACGTTGTCGCCCGG